>JAZRGP010000414.1:0-12129 GCA_045644225.1 Christensenellaceae bacterium
GAACCCCTCAACCCCGACCAAGTTTTTTTAAAAAACTCTTGACATTGTGCTTTTTGTATGGTATTATGTTCAAGTAACGTTTGGGAGCATAGCTCAGCTGGGAGAGCATCTGCCTTACAAGCAGAGGGTCATAGGTTCGAGCCCTATTGTTCCCACCAAAAATTCATTTGTGGGTTGTACCCGTTACAACCCAACAAATTTTACTAAAATTAAATATGCTGGTGTAGCTCAATTGGCAGAGCAGCTGATTTGTAATCAGCAGGTTGCGGGTTCGAGTCCCATCACCAGCTCCATTATTTGGAGAGATTCCCGAGTGGCCAAAGGGAGCAGACTGTAAATCTGTTGTCACAGACTTCGATGGTTCGAATCCATCTCTCTCCACCAAAACAAAAGACACCCATGTGGGTGTCTTTTGTTTTGCTGAAGAGAATAATGGATGCGAACAAACGCAGTTTGTTCGTTGGAGCGACAGCAAAAGCGCGATAGCCTTTGCGGATCGTGAAATCGGGAGCACGCATAATTTTTCGTTAACCGCCCGGGGCGGTCGAAAAATAAGCGAGCGCACCGTATCCATCTCTCTGTCAGTTACAATGGAGGTATTAAATATCTATGTTGTCAAAGATAAACAAAACAATTTAATCCGAACCAATTGCCGATCGGCGAAGGGTTCGGATTTGTTGTTTATGCCGAAATGTAAAAATACTGTATTGCTCTGCCATGTCGAGTATTCTCACGATGACATTATTGACTTTTTCTTTCGGTATGATAAACTTATAAGCAGATGAGAGGAAAAGCGTCCTCTTAAATATTATAATATGACATTTTTTGTGGCTTTGTTGCATAGAATCAGGCAACAAAGATGAACAAGGGAAACAGGTGTGAATCCTGTGCAGTTCCGCTGCTGTATGTGTGGAGTGCGGCATCCGTTGACGAGAGTCGGTCACTGGGAAACTGGGAAGGCTTGGATGCAGTGCGCAGAGGGATATTTCCTCCCAAGCACGAGCCAGAAGACCTACAAGAGATTGTTTTGCTTTTCATGGAAATGCAGGATTACGGAAATTCGGCCGTAACGACTATTTGTCGTTGCGGTCTTTTTGTATTTTTTGAAAAGCAGCATGAACAAAAAAGTCATCTCGGAGGAGATCGAGAAGTTTTGTTTGAGGAAGTAAAGTGTAAAGAGCAAGAGCGTCGATGGAACGCGAATGCCGACAGAGCGATCGCGCTGCTGGAGAGCATGACGCCCACGGAGCGAACCAAATATTGGGATTATGCGCTTACGATGTATCGGAAGTTTAAGCCATATTTTGATGCACTGTCCGATGAAGAGGTGTTGGAATTGCTCAAGAAACGCTCGCAGGAGCTGGGACACATCCCATCACAAAAAGAGATTTATCCGCCGTATCGGTATCTGATCCGTGCGAGATTCAAAAACTGGCCCAATGCATTGCGCAAAGCCGGACTGAAAGAACCAAAAAAAGAGGAACGACATGTCAAAGAAAAAGAAAAATAAGATATTCAACATTGTTATGATCGCGGCGATCGTGATCGTGATTACCGCAGGACTGATGGCAGTGGGAACACTAAAAGGCTGGTTCGGAGAAAATGAAACCGTCAAAGTTGTTGCGGAAGACGGTTCAGAGAAAGAAATTTCAATTCAGGCGGAGAACAAGATCGGCAACGTGAATATCGAGCGCAGCGGAATCGCTTATTCGCTGGAAAATGGAAATTCTCTTCGCAGTGGAGATAAGATCGAAACGCTGAACGGATCCTCCATTGACCTGATCTTTGGAGAAAGTGTTGTCAGCATGGACGAGAATTGTCAGTTGGTGTTCAATGTCTCGGAAGACGGAGGAATTTGTTTTGATCTGAATAACGGCGGGATATTCATGAACGCTGCTGAGGAAGTTCAGCTCGGTCTGATGGATCGGAAAGTTATGGCGAAGGACTGTGTATTCTCTGCAAGCGCACATTATGGAAGCGCCAATGTTTATGTGTATGAGAACAGCATTGCCGCAGATAGTAAAACACTTTCCGCGGGCGATGGGATCACCCTGCTTGCGAGAGGTTCCGAATCTGCACAGTTGTCTGTCAGTATGCTCAATACCTTTGAGTTGCAGAAGATTACCGAGTTCAGCGGAACGCAGAAGCTCTGCTTTACCGCAGAAGATGTGGAAAGGCTGAATGCGGAACGCGAGGCAGCAAAGCAGGAGGCTCTGCAGGCGCAGCTGCTGGAAGACGAGGCTGCAGAGGCTGTTGAAGAACAGCGCAAAGAGAATGAGCAGAAGCTCACCTATACCGAAAACAAAAAGAATCAGAATACTGCTGAAGAGGAAGATGACGAAGAGGAACTCACCTGCACAATCACCATCCGCTGCGACACGATTCTTGATAATATGGGGAAATTGACGGAGGGAAAAAACAAATATGTCCCCGCTAACGGCTGCATCCTGGCAACATCCAGGCTGACTTTTGAAGAAGGCGAAACCGCTTTTGATATCCTGCAGCGCGCCTGCAAGCTGGCTGGGATCCAGCTGGAATACAGCTGGACACCGCTTTACAACAGTCACTATATCGAAGGGATCAATCATCTCTATGAATTTGACTGTGGAGCACAGTCAGGATGGATGTATAAAGTAAACGGATGGTATCCCAATTACGGCTGCTCGGGATATACCGTGGAAGACGGAGATGCGTTCGTATGGGCATATACCTGCGACAGAAACGACGGTGTCGGCGGAAATATGCGCTGAACTGAAATAAGGAGAACAAAATGAAACACAGAAATCATTTATCAAAAATATTGGCAATGCTGCTGGCAGCGATGATGGTCATCGGTTTGCTGCCTGTGAGCGTTTTTGCGGCAACGAATCTTAATGTCGCGGATAATGTGATCGATATTACGGACAGAACCATAGGGTCGATCTCATCTTATTACGGAAAAGCAACTGCTCTTAAAATTAACGGAGCAACAGTTGTTGCAGCGGAAGAAGATGGGACAACGATCAATATTACCCTTGCGAGCGATACGCCTGCCGATGCGGTAATTTCCACGGAATTTGTAACAGCGGTAAGCAGATTCACCGTATCCGGAACAACGGGAACTGTAACACTTGCGGATGGCGCAGGAGAATTGAGCCAGACTTTGGATGCAAAGTATAATGGTTCATTTTCCCGAGGAACGGCAACTTATAAGATCGTTTTTGCCTGTGAAGAAATTCCGGTAGATCCGCCGACCTGTTTAAAGAAAACGGAAAGCCATGAGGTTTACAAAGGTCTGATTTACTCCATTGATCTGAGAGGGTATTTCACTTCCGCAAAGACCTATTACCTTGTAAATGGAGAACAAAAAACAGCTCTTGAAAACAGCGTATACGAATATGTTTTCAAAGAAGCTGGAACCTATACCCTTGTGTTTGCGGCATCGAACGATATCGGGGAATGTTCCGACAGGCTTACGGTTACAGTCAAGGTAAAAGAGATCGAAAGCGGCATCTGGATCGGACATAATACTAGCAACGGTTCTCTGGATTCTGTAATTTTTACGGATGCGCAGGGGAATATGATCGATGGGATCATCGTAACTTATGCGAATAAAAACATATCGGTAACCTTGCCGAAGACTTATGACCTTGCGGGAAAGATCACCGCAACATTCAGCCGTACGGCGAATTCTTCGGGATTTCCCCTTGCTTCCTCCAGTAATGCTTTCAATCAGGGCAGCGGAAGCAAAACGGATGTATATACCAATACGCTTTCCAACGGCGCGGCAACGAGAAATGTATATCTCTATAACTCCGCACCGAAAGCAACAAGTAATGTATACGATACATTTGTGATTTCTTACAAGATCGCAAATGATATCCCTGTCCTTGCGGCGGGGATCAGCGCAGCGGCAGAAGCTTCTGTTACCGCAGGGGAAGCATATATGCTCGACCTGACGAAGCTCTTTACCGATGCGGACGGCGATGCGCTGACTTATCTCGTCAGCATCAATGGAGCAGCGGCAGTGAGCGCAGATGCGGCTTACAGCTATACCAACAACACCGCGGGGACATACACGCTTGTGTTTACAGCAAACGACGGAAAAGATACCTCTTCCGACACTTATACCGTCACGTTGACCATAAAAGATACGGAACAGACCGACAGCATGACTCTTTTCGTTCCTGAGGATATTACGCCTTCCTTCTTTGTTTCCACGGGATTTGGACAAGACGGAATTGACGAACAGGGCGCTGCAGTAAAAACAGAAAAAGGCGAAACGCAGAGCGGTCTTACGGCATATACCATTAGCTATCCCACCAATGCGGAAATGATCAGCGTTCGCGCAGAGGGTTGGGGCGGTATGGCATTCCCCGTCGATAAAGACGGTTCTGTTACTCTGCGTAAAGTACGGATGGATGCGGTGGATTATGAAAATAATGCCGCAGAAAGCACCAATACCGTAACTTATGACGGGCACATTGCCGAAGCAGGAACAAACGGCTGGCTGCTTGCTGCGGGTAGAGATTATATCTTCACTGCTGTTCCTAAGGATACAACAACTCTGGAAACTGTTTCTGAAACAAAAACACTGGAAGCGGGTACAGATGTTTATGAATTGAACCTGATGCTGGGGATCAAAAACCCCCTGACGATCACTGTCCCCACGGGAGCAAAGGCGCAGGTATATCAATACAATAAGTATTACAGCAATACTGAGTTTGAAGCCAAAATAATCAAAGATAACGGCAACGGAACGACCACATTTTATTTTGCTGCCGATACGAAAAACGGGAATTTTATCTATCGTGTTTCTATGAAGGATAAAATCACCAAAGCCGGCTGGATCGGATGGGGTAAACAATCCCATACTTTTACATGGACAGAAGACGATAAAGCACCTTCTTACCGACTGGATGACTATTCCGGAACGGGGCAGGCGAACAGCAGTATTGCAGAGGATAGTGTTCTGCTGAACATCAACAGCAGAAACCATCTGAGCCTCTCTGTCGGTGAGACAACGACTCTGAAAGCGTATCGTGCATGGGAGATCATTCCGCAGAGCTACAATAACTACATTATTCCTCCGGATTTCACTTACACCATTCTTTCGGGCAATGATGTAGTGAACCTTACGGAGAAGGCTTCCGCATCTGCCGCAGACAGCGACTGGATGACCCTCACAGCGCTGAAGGAAGGGATCGCCATCGTCGAAGTTACCTATGATGCAATAGACATCAAGGGCGGTGGTTATGACGGAATCTACGGCGCATCCGACCCTGCGAGAACGGGTCTGGTGGTCGTGCAGGTTGGCGGAAGCAACGACACCTCTGTAGATTTCGGGATCGATTGTTTTGCGAGCGCAGGCAAAGGTTATTCCGATCATATCGCATATAATGCAGACAGAAAGTATGCGTGGGATGCGGAGTTCGACACGATCTACTTTACGGAAGGCGGCGGGGAGCTGAATTTCTCTCCTTCTGCAAACTCTTCGATCACAGAGGTTTCCGTCAGCAATGACAAAGGAAATTTCTGGAAAACACTTACCGCAAAGGACGGGAAATATACCGCAAAGATCGTATCGGGCAACAATATTCTCCGTGTAAAAACTTCCTCGGGGACGGCTTATCAGGTGGTGCGCGGCGATAAAATCACTGTAAAAATTGCTGAAATCAAGGATAAGAGCGACAACGACGGTATCATCGAAGCAGGCGAAACCGTAAGAGTAATGCTCAATGGCCTGCATAGCCCCATCCCCAAGATGGCAGGCAACTACAACCCCGGGTATCAGGGAAACTACGATGCCTACAGCAGCCAGCATCTGAATTACACCTATAATGGCGAGGAGATCCACGGGATCGGCGCACAGTATAACTTTATCACTGCAGCAAATTATGTGGATGTTACCATTCCCGAAGAAGGCAGCGCGATGCTTTACGACGGGTATATCGGCTTGGGTGTTATCGGTCTGAAATTTTTTGCAGAGGGCGGCGACAGCCACAGAAATATTCCTGATGGCGGATGTGCAACGAGAGGCAGCGATACGACCCTGCATACCAGAAGCATCCTGCCGGAAATCACAGTAAAAGCAGGCGAAGAAGCAGCAGAGAATCAGGCGCCTATCGCAAATGCAAATGCTGTAAAAGAAGCAAGCATTGAAGAAGGACAGAACTATGCGCTGAACCCTGAAATGCTCTTCACAGATCCCGACGGAAATGAACTGACCTTTACTGTTTCCGTAAACGGAGCAGCTGCCGAGGAAGCAACCGCGGCATATAAATTCACACCTGAATCTGCGGGAACTTATACGCTGAAATTCACGGCAAGCGACGGAAAGGAAACCGCAGAGCATACCGTAACGCTGACGGTAAAAGCAAAGCAGGTTCCTCCCGAAGATGAGCCTGAAAACAAATTGACTTTTGATCTGAAAGAAAACGAGATCAAGGGATATGTAACGGTGAGCTTTGAGGATAAGGGAATCCGCCTTGATCATGAAACAGGGTTGAAGTATCCCGCTGCATTGGGTGAGATCATTAAACCCACTCAGGTACCCTATGCAGAGGGCGATTCTGTAGCGAGAGTTACGCTGCGTCTGCTGGATGCCCTCGATATGGGCTATACTTACAGCGGAACCGTAGAATCCGGATTCTATCTCGGGTCGATCAAAAATTTCATTGTCGACAACACTCCCTATGACGAAATGGGCGAAATGGATGCAGGCAGCGGATCGGGCTGGATGATCACGCTGAATGATGTTTTCATCAACAAAGGCGCTTCTGACTTCACTGTAAAAGACGGCGACATCATGAAATGGCAGTATACCTGTCAGGTGGGTGCGGATATCGGTGACAGTTTTTATGGCAAGGATATTGAAAATGTTGAGAATCTCATCAAGGCGATCGGTAAAGTGGCTCTCGATAAGGAAGATGAGATCGATTCTGCAAGAAAAGCATACGATGCGCTGAACGATTTCCAAAAAAAGCAGGTCAGCAATTATACTGTGCTGGAAGAAGCAGAAAAAGAGCTTGCGGAACTGAAAGCAACGGATGCAGACAAGGCAGCGGCAGAAGCTGTGGAAAAACTCATCGATGAGATCGGCGAAGTGACCCTCAAGAGCGAAAAGAAGATCAAAGCAGCACGCAAAGATTATGATGAACTCACCGATACGCAGAAAGCATTGGTGGAAAACTATGACAAGCTCACCGCTGCGGAAAATCTGCTCAAAATACTCAAGAATCCCTCGCACGAAGAAATCTACCGCAAAACGGGAGATTACCTCGAAAAGCTCGGCACACCTGCCGTTGCCTCCATCGGCGGCGACTGGATGGCGCTGGGGCTTGCGAGAAGCGGCAGAAAGGTCGCGGAGGAATACTATGCAAATGTGATCCGCTTCACAGAAGAGAACATTGACGAAAACGAACGGCTTCACAAAAATAAATCCACGGAAAATGCCCGTGTGATCCTTGCTCTGACTTCTCTCGGGTATGATGTCACCAATGTTGCGGGACATAACCTTCTCGAAGGTCTCAACGATATGAGCTATCTCAAAAAGCAGGGCATCAACGGCCCGATCTGGGCGCTGATCGCATTTGATTCCCATGATTATGAGATCCCCGCAGGCGGAGATGTTACCCGCGAGAAGCTCATCGAAACCATTCTTGCGGCACAGCTTGGGGATCACGGCTGGGCGCTTTCCGGAGCGATCGCCGATCCCGATATGACGGGTATGGCGATTCAGGCGCTGGCGCCTTATTATGCGGAAAACGAGAAAGTAAAAGCGGCTGTGGATCTTGCTGTGGAATATCTCTCAAAGGCTCAGCTCTCCGACGGCAGCTACTCCGGAACAGATGGCGTCAATGCGGAGTCTGCGGCGCAGGTCATCACCGCCCTGACCGCGCTGGGCATAGATCCCGAAACGGATGAAAGATTTGTGAAGAACGGCATTTCCGTTGTGGATGCACTCTGCAGCTTTGCTCTCGATAAGGGCGTATTCCAGCATATCCTTGATGGCAAGGCAGACGGTATGGCGACAGAGCAGAGCTATTATGCGCTTGCGGCATACTTCCGTATGCTGAACGGGCAGACCGGTCTCTTCGACATGAGTGATGTGAAATTTAACGATGCTGCGGAATCTGTGGAAAGCCTGATCGATGCCATCGGCAAGGTAACCGCAGGCAGCGAAACCGTAATCAAAGCGGCAAGAGCAGCGTATGATGCACTCTCCGCAGCGGATAAAGCAAAGGTTAAAAACTATAACAAACTCACAAAAGCAGAAGAAGCTTATGCTGAGATCGATGCAAGGATCTCCGAAGCGGAAGGGCTTATCGATGCCATCGGAACGGTAAAATTCGATGCCGATTCCAAAGCGAAGATCAATGCTGCAAGAAAAGCATATGAGAAACTCTCGGCAGAAGAGCAGAAATATGTTGAAAACATTGCAGTGCTGACGGATGCTGAGGAACTGTATGCTGACCTCGAAGCCGCACAGAAGGTGATCGATCTGATCGATGCCATCGGGGAAGTAACCGAAGACAGCGAAGATGACATCGATAAGGCGAGAAAGGCTTACGATAAGCTGACTAAGAAGCAGAAAGCCCTCGTCACGAACTATTCCGAGCTTACTGCGGCAGAACGTAAGTGGGAATTCATCAATCCCGAGGGCAAAACAAAGGTCATCGGCAACGGTGATACAAAAGTCGTCATCGGGGATACGACCTATATGGTGGATAAAGAAGCGGCAAAGCTGATGAAGAAGATCATCAAGCTCAACGATTCCAAAAATCCCACGGATGAGATGATTATCGAAGCTTATAAGAATTATGCTGAAATGACCGATAAGCTGAAAGCACAGATTTTCAACTACGATGATCTCGAGGCGTTGACCAATGCGCTGGGTGTTAAGAACCGTATGGATGAAGCGCTCGGCATGGAGATCGAGGGTGATACGCTCGAATGGTATATCCGCCTTTCCGTAAAGAAGGTAGAAAGCGGTGAAACCTACAAAGCAGTTGCAGGCAGCATCGGCTCCAACGATCTGATCGCTCTCTGGGATATTGAGCTGATCAATACGCTCACGGGCGAAAAGGTTCAGCCGGCAGATACGGTGATGATGCGCGTTGCGAATCATGCGCTTGCAGAGTATGAGAATTTCCGCATTGTACATTATACAGATGACGGAAAGATGGAATATCACGATTGCGTTGTAGCTGACGGATATGTCAGCTGGGAAGCGGATTCCTTCTCGCATTATGCTCTTATCGGCGGCAATGGCGAGGCGCTCGAAATGCTTGAGGAAGATGCGGAGCAGGCAACGGTAACCGTCGGCGCGGAATCGGAAGGACCCGAAAGAACAATGCTCTGGCTGTGGATCATGCTCGGTGCGGTGGGGATCCTCCTGATCGTGCTTGCGCAGATCCTCAAAAACAGAAAAAATAACTAAAAAGTAAAAAAGGAGGAGTGAGTATTCTCGCTCCTCCCCAAAAAGAAACGGAAAACAGCATGAGATTTGACTCTTATCATCCTATGATCAATTTCATATTTTTTACAGCAGTGATCGCACTGTCCATCCTCTGCGATCATCCCGTTTTTCTGCTGATCTCTTATGGAGCAAGTTTTGCATATTCCGTAAAGCTGAACGGCAGACGGGCGCTGGTCTTTGATCTTGTGCTGATTCCTTTTATCATGATCTGGATGGCGTGGTATTCCTATTACACGCATTTCGGCATAACGGTTCTTGCGGTGAACTTCGCGGGAAACTCCATTACGATGGAGTCGCTCATTTACGGCGGAGTGATCGGGATCACGGCTGCGTCGGTCATTATGTGGTTTTCCTGCGTGCATACGATTTTCTCAACAGACAAAGTGACGTATCTTTTCGGCAAAGTTTCTCCGAAGCTGTCTCTGTATTTCTCCATTTTGCTGAGAATGATCCCAAAGATCAAAAAATATGCACAAAAAATATCTCAGGCACAGCATGGGATCGGGAAAGGCGTTCATCAGGGAAATATCCTGAAACGGATTTTGCATTGTTTCAGGATCCTCTCGGCAGTGATCACCTGGACGATCGAAAGCATGGCTGCCTCCTCGGATTCCATGCGCAGCCGCGGCTATACGCTGAAAGGGAGAACCGCTTTTTCCATCTATCGTTTCGATAACCGCGACCGCAGCTTTGTAACGGCAATATTCTGGCTGATCGCAGTTGTGCTTATGGGAGCGTTGCTGGATCAGACAAGTATTTTGTATAACCCTGAGATCATCCTCAATAGGATCACTCCTCTCAGCTCATTGTTTTATGCGGCATATCTGGTTCTGTGTCTGTTGCCGATGGCTCTGCAGATCATGACGGAGAAACGGTATGAAAAATTGCGGAGAAAAGTTTTTGAAGCATAGTACAGCAGTAAAAGAGACAAGAAATCTTGTCTCTTTTTTATTGGAGAGTTCAGAGTATCCATCGCTCTGTTTCTTTTTATGTCTGATCGTCACGAAAATGTATAGTATTTAACGATAAGCTTTGTTATAATATTTTATAAAGATACCGAATTACTATTACATGAATGCGAGATTCTACAACACCAACACGGGCAGATTTATCTCACAGGATAGTTACAGCGGCAATCCCTATGATCCGTGGACACAGCATCTCTACACATATTTCGGAAACAATCCTACCAATATGGTAGATCCGACGGGACATACTCCATGGTGGAGTAATGTGTTGAATTTTGCGCAACAGGCTTTTCAGTATGCGGGTAATTTGGCTACGGTGGATGGTCCATTTTATGCGATGGATATTGTATCATTGTTTCCGATAGCTGCTGGTATTGTTTCAGCTGCGGTTGCAGGGGTAGGATATCTTGTTGACGAGATTAATACTGCGATATCAAATGTAAAGCCTGCAAACGATGTTATTGGTGGAAGCCCAACAGTACCGTGGAATCCTCCTTCAGAAAAGACTGAAGAATCCACAGATAATTCTCAGACGCAACCTATAGTAAAACCTCATGTTACTGAACAAGTCAAGGAAATGGAGGAAGCTAAGAAGAAAAATCGACCTGTAACAGTATATCGTGTATATGGGGACGGTTCTAATCTTTATGGACATTCATGGACACCCAATGGTCCAAGAATCGTTGAAAACTTCAGAAATGAAGCAGGTTTGCCATCCGGAAAAGAAAGTGGTGTTAATAATTCTGGGCAGTATTTAGCAGTAGGGACATTGGTCGATTGGACTGGAGTAACGATAAGGCCCGCTTTACCATTAGATGGAAATACTGGTGGAGGAGTTGTGGAATTTCTTGTTCCAAATCCGCAGCAGCAGATTGTAATACTTCATGAAAGAATTGTATTAAATCCTCCAGTATAACTAAATGAAAGGAGAAAAAAATGTGGTCATGGGTAAGAACATTACACCCCGAGAGTTGTAGTGTTTCTAAAGAGGAACTTGAAAGTATTAAATTTCCTCATTATATTGAAGAAATGATAAGGTTTGAGCTTCATAGAGGAAAAACTATATTGAACCATACAGATCCAAGTTTCGCAAATCAGAGTATGGGGAGTAATTATGCAAAAGCTGAAAAAGAGGATGTAATATTTATCGAATATGTCCCGCAAGATCTTCTAAATATAACTTACACGATAAGAATAGAGGGTATTGGAGATTACTATTGTGATATGTTTCGTGTTAACCTTGAAAGAGAATCTAAAGGTTTGCCGCCGTGTTCTCTTAATGGAGTAAGATTAAATATTACAGAAAATCCATCAGAAATATACAGATATTTAGTAGATGGAAGTAGTGATTTTTTTGGTATTTTTGCAAAGAAAGTGGTTTTAGAAAATATAAAATATTTAAAGTAAATCATCTGACAAATGTCATAATTGCAAAGTTGCTTAAGCCTAAAAATGTATTTGTGTTTATGTTGATTTTTTTAAGGCGCAGATAATAACGAAATTATGGTTATAGCCTTCGATCGATATAAAATGGTATAAAAGCTAACAACGAAGTCATTCAGACAAATGCCTACAACGCTTCCGATCAGCGTATCCGAAAGGTAGAGGACGGTGCGACAACCAACTATTACTACATGGGCTCCGCACTCCTGCTCTCTGCTAATGCCAATAACTGGCTCTTAACAGAGAACAGCCTGGATC
>JAZRGP010000415.1:0-9182 GCA_045644225.1 Christensenellaceae bacterium
GACAGTGGGGGATGTGCGGCTGCCGACCATCGCCACGATCTTGCCGCTCGACTGATCCATAACGACGGATGCTGCCTGCGGTTGAAGGATCACGCTTCCGTCGGACTGTTCGATGGAAGTGGGTACACCTTTCTGAAGTGCGGGATAGTCATAATTTTCGAAAGAAGTCTGCACGATGTTCTGGATCTCGGGATCGACTGTGAGATAGATCCTGTAACCCGCAGTACGCAGTTCGTTTTCGATCGCCTGACGGTTTGCGGTATCGTTTTCCAGACCGCGGTATTCGATGAAGGAATCGATGATGCTCTCGATGGCATATTCCACAAAGTGCGCGCAGTCGTACATGCCGTTGGTCGTCGATGTTTCAACGACACGGAGCTTTTCTTCGAAAGCTGCGTCGCGCTCCTCGAGTGTGATATAGCCCGCGGTATACATGGAGTTGAGAACGGTATCGATACGGAAGTCAAGCGCATCGGTGAGCTTTTTGGTCTTTTCCGGATCATCAAAGCCGTAATAGCAGCGGCGGGGGTTATAGGCATGAGGGTTCTTTGTGATGCCTGCGAGGCATGCGGTTTCGCGCAGAGTGAGCTGATCGAGCTCCTTGCCGAAGTAATCCTTTGCGGCGGCTTTTACACCATAGTTCGTGCCGCCGAGGGGAATGATATTGAGATATGCCTCGAGGATCTGATCCTTGGAGTATTTTTTCTCAAGCTGAAGTGCGAGATTAGCTTCCTGGATCTTTCTTTTATAAGAGCGTTCGGATGTGAGAAGCTGGTTTTTGATCAGCTGCTGCGTGATCGTACTGCCGCCTTCGTTGGAGTTGCCGGACATGTTGCGGATGAAGGAGCCGATGAGTCGCTTTGCGTCAACACCTTCGTGATGATAGAAACGTACGTCTTCGATGGAGATGATAGCTTTTTCAAGCATATCGGGAACTTCGGAGAGCGCTACGTAATCTCTGTTTTCCATGCCGGAATAAGAGGTGAGCAGGTCACCGTTTGCGTCATATATATAGGATGTAAGGTCATTATCTCTGAGAGCGGCAAGGTCCAGCTCGGGCGTTGTGCCGAGATATGCGTTTGCCACTCCAAGCACTGCGCCGAGACCCGCAAATGCGATGACGATCAGCGAAGCGAGCAGGAACTTGGTCGATGTGATGATGATGCCGAGGAAGAACATCGGACGGGAGTCCTTTTTCTTGAAAGCAGTCGTAAGGAAGCGCTCTCTGCCCGTGAGCTCATGCGGCTGAACATCGGGCTTGTCTGGCTGCTGCTCGATGATCTTTTTGATCTCGGTAGCACCGGTGAAGACGACGGTAGAGCTTTTATGCTCTGCGGCGGGCTGCTCGGGAGCATCCTCGGCAGCTCTCTTCGGCTCGACCTCCTTGCCAAAAAGCTTCATGACCTTAACGCGGACCGCATCAAAAAAGTCAGCGATCGCATCTGCGGTCTTTCTGAAAAAGATTTTCACGGAATCGGATGTCCTTTTGAAAAATTCTTTGATCTTTTGCATTTATTATTACTCCGTAATCTCGTTGGTATGATACAGAAACAGGATTCTTGCTTATCTGTAATATTATACCACTACCGAGCAGGATATGCACCTGAAATTTGTGTTGTTTTTGTAAACGCTTTGTGAAAAAAAGAGGGAATATGCGAAAAAAAGCAATTATCTTGACCGCTTTTCTGCTTTTTCTGCTGATCAGCGGTGTTATCGGGCTGAGCATGGAACGGAATCTCGTGATCGCGGTCGACAGCGAACTCTCCAATCAGTGCGCGTATATCATCAACGATGCGGTGGAATATGCACTCGCGGAAAATGCTGAGATCGCGGATCTGCCCGTTGTCGAGAAGACCGCTGAGGGGATGATCTCTTATGTTTCCGTCAACAGTATGACGCTGAATCGGTTCTCCATGGATGTCATGAAGATCCTCGAAGATGAGGTGCGCGGGCTTAAGAATCTCAAGATACCCATACCGATCGGGAATCTGCTTTTTTCGAAAATGCTTTCGGGGAAAGGACCGATGATCAGCTTTGAGGCATATCCCGTCGGTGGGATCGATATTGCGTTTGATCCTGTTCTCGAGGATGCGGGGATCAATCAGGTGCTGTTCCATATGGACCTGAAAGTCACGACGGAGATCGTCAGCATGGTGGGGTTTCGCGAGCATCATAAGGATATTACGCGGACAGTTCCCGTGTGCGATATCATTATTGTCGGAAAAGTCCCCGAAACTTACGCAAATTTACCCGCAGAGACGGATTTTTTGAACCTTTTGCCTTGAAATGTCCGAGATGATGTGATAAAATACCATAGTAAATTTTTTGTATAACAGAGGTGTACTTATGTCAGGACATAATAAATGGTCTACGATCAAGCATAAAAAGGAAAAGACGGACGCAAAGCGCGGCAAGATCTTTACAAAGATCGGCAGAGAACTGGCTGTAGCAGTTAAAGAGGGCGGTCCCGATCCGAACTCCAACTCCCGTCTGCGTGAAGTTATCGCAAAGGCTAAGGCAAACAACATGCCTAACGATAATATCCAGCGTTCTATCAAGAAGGCAGCAGGCGAAGGCGGCGACGTCAACTATGAAACAATCGTATACGAAGGTTATGGTCCTGCAGGTATGGCAGTAATCGTTGAAACGCTTACTGACAACAGAAACAGAACAGCAAGTGATGTACGTCACGCATTCTCTTCCGGTAACGGTTCCATGGGTACAACAGGCTGCGTATCCTGGATGTTCGAAAAGAAGGGCGTTCTCGTGATCGAAGATGAAGAAAACGAGATCGACGAAGACGAACTCACAATGGATGCACTCGATGCAGGTGCGGCTGACCTTCAGTCCGATGACGGCATCTTCGAGATCACAACAGAACCCGATGATTTCGGCGCAGTTCTTGAAGTTCTGGAAAAGAAGTATACTTTTGCTTCCGCTGATATCGCGATGGTTCCCACAAACACTGTTGCAGTTCCCGCTGACGCAATGAAGAGCATCAACAAGATGCTTGATCTTCTTGAAGATAACGACGACGTTCAGAACGTTTGGCACAACGCTGAACTCGACTGATTTTAAAAATCCAAACTCCCTTTTTCGGAAGGGAGTTTTTTTGTTTTGCCATTGACTGTACAAATGAATAATTATAGAATTTATATACTGATCTCAAGGAGGTTGTCATGAAAAGTAAATTCTTTCAGCGTTTTATTGTAACAGTGCTGATCCTTGCGGTTCTTATGATCGCTGCGGTGCCGACGACGGCATTTGCTGAGGAAAACACTGCGACAGACGCTGCTGTAACGGAAAACATCGCGGAACTTACATCCATGGAGGAGCAGACGGTCTATAGTATTGAGCTTGATGAGATATCCGCTCCGCGGTATTATGCCAATACGAGTGATTATCTCGCATCTCAGAATTCTGCCGCAAAGGCACTTCGCGCGGGAATGGTCGATCGCAAAGCGCAGATCCCGGTCAAGATCAAGGTCGATGCGAGCAAGATCTCGGGCAATGCGGATATTGATAAACTGATCTACGGTATCTTTAATGAAGCTATTGAACACACGGGCGTGCCTGAAGAAGGCGATTCCCTTGCTTTGGTGTATCGTTCACTTCAGCCGTCGGGTGAATATTTTATTGATGACGAAACTTACTATTTAACTCTGAAATATAATTTAACTTATTACACCAATACATCGCAGGAGCAGAAGCTCTCTAAGAAGGTGGATGAGCTGATCGACAGCCTGCAGCTCGATGAAGATATTTCCGATTACAAAAAGATTTGCAATATCTATAACTATATTACATCCACAGTCAGATACGATTATAAAAACCTGAACGATAAAACATATCTTCTCAAGCACACTGCATATGCCGCTGCGATCAACGAAACTGCAGTATGTCAGGGCTATGCAGTGCTGTTCTACAGACTTGCCCTTGAGGCGGGTCTGGATGCAAGGGTCATCACGGGTATTTCGACTGCGAACAATGCTACGGAAAACCACGCATGGAATATCGTGAAGCTCGGAAGTGTGTATTATCTCGCTGACCCTACATGGGATGAAGATCAGTGGCAATATACATATTTTCTGAAAAATGAAAATGACTTCTATAACCATATAGAAGAAATGCCCGACGAATTCTGGGCAGAATATCCGCTGGCATCCAAGAGTTATTCTATCAGTGAATCTGAGGAAAAGACTGACGGCAGCTTTAAATACAGATACTATGCGAATAAAGCAAGGATCGTCAAATATACGGGAAATGAAGAACACGTGACCGTTCCTGCGAAAGTAGGCGGATATCCTGTTTATATTGTTGACAGTCACACATTCTTTAATACTATAGAGCCGATCCCGATCAAATCCATCGTGCTGAGCGAAGGTATTGTGCGGCTGGGCAGTGAGTGGCTTTATAATACTACTGTTGAGAGTATTCATTATCCTGCAAGTCTTGTGATCAAGCCTTATGATCCGAATCAAAGTGTTTTTACCGGTCTGTCTGAGGCGCCGCTTCGGTGCAATAATTTAAAGACGATCACAGTTGCGGAAGGCAGTAAACATCTCACGGTTAAAGACGGCATCCTTTATACCAAGGATATGAGTAAGCTTCTCGTGATCCCGCCGAAGCTTGGGATCAGCAAGCTCGTTGTTCCCAACGGCGTTAAAATGATCAATGACGCGGCCTGCTGTGAAAACGAGCATCCCGTGCTTGAAGAAGTCGTTCTGCCGAATTCTGTTACTATGATCGGCTACTGGGCGTTTGCATCGTGCAATAACCTGAGAAAGATCAATATTCCGAAGAACTGTGATACGATCTGTCAGTTTGCTTTCTTTGGTTCGGGCTTAACGAACATTACCTCAGAATCTGCGGAGTATCCCGTAAAGGACAACGTGATCTATACAAAAGGGATGAAGCAGCTGCTTTATTGTTCGGCACACATCAATGAGACGAAACTGATCGTTCCGAAGGGCGTTGAAGAGATCATTGATTATGGTTTTTCGAATTCCCTTTATCTGAGAGAAGTCACTCTTCCTGCATCGATAAATTACATTCGGGACCGTTCATTTGATTGTTGCGATGAATATCATCTCGATCAGAATGGTGACTCTGTATATTCGCCATTTACGTTGAAGTTCACGGGAGATGCGCCGAAATTTGATAACGCAGCATTCAATTATTCTTATCTAAAAGTATATTATCCGAAGGGAAACAGCACGTGGACGAAGGCAGTTCGCAAGGATTACGGCGCTGCGTCCATCGAATGGATCGAATACGTCCCTGAGGATATCCCCGAATATGCATGCGATGCTCCCAAGGTAACGATCGCGAATTCCTCGACATCGGGCAGACCTTATCTGAAGTGGGCTGCGGTCGAAGGTGCGCAGAAATATGAGATCTGGAGATCGTTGAGCCAGACGGGTACATTCACAAAGCTCTATACAACGACTAAGACGAACTATACGAATACCGGCGCTGTTCCCGGGACGACCTATTATTACAAGGTTTGTTCGCTTGACGCAAACGGAAGGGCAGGTTTGTTCAGCGAGACTGTAAAGAGATGCTGCGACTGTGCGACGCCTACTGCATCGCTGAGCATCACCGCTTCTACGGGTAAACCGAAACTCAGCTGGAATGCAGTTGATGGTGCGGTAAAATACGAGGTTTACCGTTCTGAAAATAAGACGAGCGGTTTTACGCGTGTACTGACGACAACGAAGACATCCTATAATAATACGGGTGCAATTGCAGGCAAGACCTACTACTACAAGGTCAAGGCGATCTGCGGAAAGTCCAGCTATGGTGACAGCGATTTCAGCACAGTAAAGTCCATCACCTGCGACTGTGCAAGACCTGATGTTTCCATCAAGCTGAGCTCTTCGGGCAAACCGTATCTGAAGTGGAGTGCGGTCAGCGGTGCATCGAAGTATTATATTTATCGCAGCACGAGCAAAGACGGTGAATATAAATACATGTATTCGACAACAAAGACCAGCTATACGAACACTTCCGCAACAAAGGGCAAGACTTATTACTATAAGGTCAAGGCGATCTGCGGAAGATCCAGCTACGGTGACAGTGCTTACAGCTATATCGACAGCATCAAATCTAAATAACATGAACCGAAAGACCTCTGTATAGCAGAGGTCTTTTTTGTAATTCCATCTGATCATCGTGAATAGATATTTAGAAAAAACGGGGGAGTTTTGGGTCGTGAAGAAAGGTCTCTCTTTTTTTCTGTGTGTGCTCTTGCTAGCGTTTCTGCTGCTTTCGCCTGCGCTGATCGCTGCGGGCATCGGGAAGAATATTTATCGGATCAGGGATGCGGAGCTCTCGCAAAATTTTCGCGGTACGATCGAATTCTGGCATGTCGTTTCGTTTAAGACTCCGATCGGGAGCGGTTACGATCATTTAAAGCAGCAGTGCGTGCGTTTTGAGCGGAACACACCGTATGTTTTCATCGATCTTAAAGGAATGACGGTCGAGGAAGCGCAGCGCCGCATGAGCGAGGGAGAATGCCCTGATGTTGTGTCATTTCCTGCGGGAACACTTGATGAAAGAAATATGATCGGCATAGATGCACCGAAAAACAGAATATCCTGCCTTGAAGGGCTTTCGGAAAAGGCTCAGCCGTATATGATGGACAGTTATGTGATCGTAATGAACAGAGATCTGCTGAGGGAGATCGGGGTTTCGCAGGGATTTGGCGGGGAACTCTCGATGGAGATGTTCAGCGATGCTTATCAAAAGTTATCGGAAGCAGGGAAGATTCCGCTTGCGGGAACGCAAACATATGGTCTCGATCCGCAGATGATCGCAGCGGAGCTGATACTCTCGCGTGACGAAAGCTATATTACGGATGCGCAGATACCGACGAAGGTCAGTGTTCAGATCGGTCGGGAACAGTTTGCAAACGGTGAAGTGGGGATGTATCTTTGCCCTTATTCCGAATACATGCTGATGAAAAAGGAAGGAGTGGGCTTTGATATCGAGGCTTATGCGGCTTCTGAGCTTACCGATGCTGTGCAGATGATGGGCATATATGACAGCGGAGATGATCGGAAAAATGAGATGCTGATGCGTCTTGCGGAAGGGTTTTTCACGGAAAGCATGCAGCGCAGGCTTGAAAATATCGGCATGCTGCCATGTACGGTTATCGACGGGATCTACGAAAGTGATGCGGAGCGGCAGGAGATCTATCGCAGAATTTGTGAAAAAGGTGTGAAATCAAAGTAAATGTATTTCACAAGCGAGAAGTTTATGATATAATTATCTTGAATAGTTATGCGTTAGTTTACGCATTTGAAGAGGTAATGAAATGGATGTTTTGAAAAAACTGAAAAACATTGAACATATAACTGTTATGGAACATGCGGAGATGTCCAAACTGACGACATTCCGTGCAGGCGGCAATGCGGATGCAGTGGTTTATCCCGAGACCGTTGAGGCGCTTTCCGAGGTCGTTCGTGCGCTTGTGGGAACGGAATACATGCCGCTTGGCGGCGGCTCCAATCTGCTCGTTCTGGATGGCGGCTATCGCGGTGTAATGATCGCGATGTCTAAGCTTGGCGATATCCGCATGCTTGACGAGAATACCGTCTATGCGGAGGCAGGCGCAAGACTGAGCGCGGTATGCTCCGCGGCGCTTAATGCGGGTCTTGTAGGCATGGAATTTGCAGGCGGTATCCCCGGAACGGTCGGCGGCGGTGTGTTCATGAATGCGGGCGCTTACGGCGGTGAGCTCAAGGATGTCATCGTTTATGCGGATGTAATGGACAAACAGGGGAATGTTTCCCGAATCGATAAGGATGCGCTCGATCTTTCCTATCGGCACAGCGCTCTCATGGATATGGATGTGATCGTGCTTGGTGCGGCATTCCGCATGGAAAAAGGCGATGTGGAAAAGGGCAGAGAGTATCTCGCGGAGCTCAATAAGCGCCGCCGTGATAAGCAGCCGCTGGAATACCCCAGCGCAGGCAGCACGTTCAAACGTCCTACGGGATATTTTGCGGGTGCGCTGATCGAACAGAGCGACTTGAAAGGATACTCCGTCGGCGGAGCGCAGGTATCCGAAAAGCACTGCGGATTTGTGATCAACAGAGGCGGTGCGACAGCAGCGGATATTCATCAGCTTATCAAATACGTGCAGAAGACAGTACTTGATAAGCACGGAGTTGAACTCGAGACAGAGGTCCGCATCATTGGTGAAGAATAATGATCTATGATCTTCATACGCACACGGTCTTCAGCCACGGAAAGGCTTCTCCGCAGGAGAATGTCGAAGCTGCGCTGAAGCTGGGGCTTGAAAAAATAGCGGTATCGGACCATGCTATGGGGCATGTTTCATACGGGATCAGAAACGTTGATCGATATCTCGACGAGATCGAGCGGCTGAAGGATATATACGCAGGTCGGATCGAAGTGCTTTCTGGGATCGAATGCAACCTGTTGGGAGAGCAGGGGCAGACGGAAATGACCGATGCGCTTCGCAAGCGATTTGACGTATGTTTACTTGGATATCATAAGTTTATCCGAACGCAGGGATTCTCTTATTCGGCGTACTGCTACCTTACGAAAAAGAGAAACGTCAAGCGAAATACCGCTGCGATCGAAGCAGCACTGAGAACGGGATATTTTGATATTCTTGCGCATCCCGGCTACGGTATGGCGGTGGATATTTCACGGATCGCGGCTGCCTGCAAAGAGACGGATACGCTCTTTGAGATCAACCGAAAGCATACTGAGATGAATGCTGGCTTGCTGCTCGTTGCGGCGCAGGAAGGTGCGCGGTTTATCATCTCGAGCGATGCACATCGAGCGGAGCATGTCGGACATGCAGGGGATGCGGAACGCATCGCTGCAGAAGCGGGGATAACGGATCTCGTTGTGAATTTATAAGGGGAGAATACTATGAGATTTGCGATTATTACAGGATTATCGGGCGCAGGAAGAACCAATGCGCTGAAGAATTTCGAAGATATGGGATATTATTGCTCGGACAATATTCCGCCTGCGATGCTTCCGCAGTTTGCGGAGCTTTGCGCGGCACGTCCCGGTATTCAGCAGAATGTCGCGGTCGTTGCGGATATGCGTATGGGCGAGATGTTCGAGGAGATCTATCCCGCGATCCAGAAACTGAGAGAAATGCCGCTGACCCTGGAGATCATCTACATGGATGCGGA
>JAZRGP010000416.1:0-2283 GCA_045644225.1 Christensenellaceae bacterium
TGGATATTAAATATTGGAATTGGAGGATTTATGGCAGAAATTATTGGTCAGAGCATTCCGAATGCAGTTATCGGTCGCCTGCCGAAATATTACAGATATTTGAGAGACATCGAGAGAAATGGTGAAGTCAGAGTATCCTCCGCAAAGATGTCCAAGGATATGGGGCTGAACGCATCCCAGATCCGCCGCGACCTGAACTACTTCGGCGGTTTCGGTCAGCAGGGCTATGGCTACAGTGTAGCAAACCTCAAGGCAGAGATCGCGGGCATCCTCGGCATCGACAGAACATACAACGTCGTCATCATGGGCGCGGGCAACCTCGGTCACGCACTCATCGGCTATACCAAGTTTGCGCAGCTCGGCTTCAACATCGTCGGCATGTTCGATATCTGCGAATCCAAGATCGACGGTGAGACCGTCCGCCATATCGACGATCTCCAGACAGTCTGCGAAGAACGCGGCGGGATCGACATCGGCGTCATCTGTACGACAAAGGATGCGGCGCAGGCAACTGCGGAGCGCCTTGAGCAGATGAAGGTCAAGGGTATCTGGAACTTTGCTCCCGTGGACGTTACGGTTTCTCCCGATATCGCGGTCAAGAACGTTCACCTCAACGACAGCTTGTTCGAACTCTGCTTCTGCATGAGCGCGATCGAACTCGGTCATGAAGAGTGATTCGGGCGGAATCGTTAACAAATCGTAAAATTCTTAATTGAACAGTATACTTTTTGATTGTTTTGTGATTTAATGTTACAGTAGAACAAAAAGTATACTGTTGATTTTTTTGGAGGGATACATGAAGAAAAGATCAGATTTAAATAAAAGAACGATAACGATCATTTTCTGCGTCGCAGCGGTGATCATCCTTGCGACGGCGGTATGGTCGGCGATCATGTTTGCGCAGCCGACCGCGGAGGAGGTCCTCGAAGAAGGCACTTTCGAAGAGGGTATCTTTGTCGCAGGCGTGGATGTTTCGGGCAAGACCGTTGCGGAAGCCGAGCCTTTGATCCGCGCGCAGGCGGATGCTGTGCTGCAGGGACTCTTTGCGTCCTATACGGTAAACGGCGAGCAGCACTGGCTGGATGCTTATGACCTCGGCGCACAGGTCGAGCTGGAGAGCGTCATCAGCGAGGCGATCCTCTATGAAAAGACCAAGGAAGAAGAGGAAACGGGAAGATATATTTCCTTTGAAATAACTCCGAGCGTCAACATCGAGAAGAGCAAAGAAACTCTCGAGATGCAGGGCAAGCGCTATAATACGGAACCCGACAATGCGACGGTAACGGTCGTTACGGACCAGAGCGAAAACAGCCTGACCTGCACGGGCGAGGTTCAGTATACCGAATCTCAGCAGGGCTTGACGGTGGACGTTGATGCACTTGCGGAACGCATCTTCAAAGCGCTGACGGAAGGCACGGAGACGATGCCGATCGCGGCAGACCCCATCATCACGGAACCCGAGATCTCCCTCGATCAGATGAAGCAGAACTGCACACTGATGGCAAGCTACGAAACAGAGTTCAAGGACTCCGCATTCGGCAGATGCTATAATATATGGAAGATGTCCACAGTCGTCAACGGCGTGGTGCTCCAGCCCGGCGAACAGTGGTCCATCAACGAAGCGGCAGGTCCGCGTACGGAAAATACCGGGTGGGCAAACGCAGACGGTATCAAGAACGGAGCTTACGTCGACGAACCCGGCGGCGGTATCTGCCAGGTATCCACAACGCTCTACAACGCGGTTATCCGTGCGGAAGCAACAGTCGTGGAGAGAAAGCATCATTCCTGGCCCTCGAGCTATGTTCCCGTCGGTCTGGATGCGACGATCTCGACAGGTTCTCCCGACTTTATCTTCGCAAACCCCTATGATTACCCGATCGCGGTCATCGTAAATACGGATGCGAAGAACGATAAGAAGGTAAAGGTCTCGATCTACGGTCCCGAGATGGATTATAAGCTGGACTTCACTTCCAAGCTGATCAAGGAAACACAGCCCGATCCGCAGAAGACGACCTTCGATCCGACGCTCTCTCCCGGAACGAGCGTACAATCCAGCCCGAGAAAGGTCGGCAAGACGGTAGAGATCTACAAGCACTGGTACGACAAGGAAACAGGCGAAGAGATCAGGGAAGCAGAGCTTTTCTACACGGATACATACAGACCCTTCGCGGGAACGATCTCTTACGGACCGAGCCCGACGCCCAGCCCCAGCCCGTCGCCGACAACTCCCGCAAATCCTGAGGGCGGAGAGCAGACAGATGGCGCTGAAGGAGGCGGCGAGAA
>JAZRGP010000417.1:0-1187 GCA_045644225.1 Christensenellaceae bacterium
AGCTGCGGGATCGCCGTGACCATGCTCGTAGGGTGCTTTTCCGATGTGAAGCAGGCGCTGGATATCCTGTTCCGCGTTGTGGAGGTGCTTACGCCCATCCTGCTCGTGCTGCTGACGGGCATGGGCGGGCTGACGGGTTCGTCGGTGATGAGTCCCGTGATGGCTGCGCTGACGGGCAGCGTTTTCGAGATCATCGAGCAGCTGCTCTTTCCGCTGATGGTCGCGGGAGCGGTGTTTGCGATGGCATCCTGCCTTTCCTCGACGGTGCGCATGGATAAGCTCTCCGAATTGATGAGCAGCATCGTGAAGTGGGGTCTCGGCATATTATTCACGGTGTTTATCGGGATCAGTGCGATGAAGGGCATCGCAGGCGCCTCCATCGACGGGATCTATTTCAAGACTGCGAAATACACCATCGACCGCATGGTGCCCGTGATCGGAGGGATGTTCTCGGATAGGCTGGATACCATCATGGCATGCAGTATGCTCGTGAAAAATTCCATCGGTTTTATGGGACTGATCATTCTTTCCTCCATGATGCTTTCGCCGCTGTTGTCGCTTTTCTCAACGATGCTGCTCTTTCGGGCAGGTGCGGCGGTGGCGCAGCCTTTTTCCGATGAACGTGCGGTGCGGCTGATGGAGCGGCTGGGGAAGACTGCGGAGCTTGCGTTTATCGTCGTGCTGACGTGCATGGCAATGGCGTTTATCTCCATCGCGCTGATGATGGGCGCGGCGGATATGAGCTTTATGATGAGGTGACGGATGGCGGATTATATCTATGCGCTGACGGGAGCGGTGCTTGTGAGCGAGCTTTTTATGCTGCTGATACCTGAGGGAACGCTGCGTCGGTTTGCACGCACGGCAGTGGGGCTTCTGCTGATGCTGATGATCCTGCTCCCGCTGAAAAACTGTTCCCTGAAAGAGTTTTCGATCGGTCGGGATCCTGCTCACGAAAGTACACATAAAACCTCTTACAGCGACATAATCATGGATATATATACCGAAGCTATGGAGGAGCAAGGAGAGCGCCCGAATGGATAAAAAAACACTCACGCCGAAAAAGAAACGGATCATTCTGGCGGTATGCATCGCGGCATTGCTGCTGATGCTCTATCTGTCTGTGTATGCGACGCCAACGGAGAAGCCGACGGCAGAAGATGTTCTTGCGGAAGATCTGGAGCAGGCGC
>JAZRGP010000418.1:0-6716 GCA_045644225.1 Christensenellaceae bacterium
TGGGGAACTTTAACTTTATTTCCGCAACGGAAATGACCGCGAATACATACAGCGCGATGAGCAATACGTCTTTTTATAAGTCCGTCACGCCGTATTATGAAACGCTGATCCCGAACATGAACAACCGCTATCTGCAGGATGAAAAATTCCGTCAGGCGATCTCCTATGCGATCGACAGAAGAGAGGTCGTTTCCAACGGTGTTCTTGGCGGCGGACTCGCAACGACGACGGCGCTGAAGCCGAATCTCTGGTATTTTGACGGGGAGATCTCCCTCGTGGAATATGACGTTGCAACGGCGGACAAGCTCCTTGACGATCTGGGGTATTATGAAAGCGAGATCATGGATTATCGCTATACGCTCAATGCGGATGAAACGCGCAGATATGTCAAACTGGAACTGATCTACTGCGAATCCGAGGATCTTTATTACCGCGGGAGCGTAGCGGAGCAGCTGCAGAAGGACTTAAAAGAAGTCGGCATCGAACTCGAGCTGAAAGAACTTCCGTATACGCAGTTTGTCGAAGCGCTGCAGACGGGCGACTTTGACCTTGCATACGCAAGCTTTTACGGCAAGACAAACAACGACGTAAGCTATCTCTTCATGACGGGTGCGGATATGAACTACGGCGGATTCAGCGATAACGAGCTTGATACGCTGATGGCGGCATCGCGCATTACCATCGGTGAAGCAGAGCAGACAGAACTCTATAAAAAACTCAATATCATGCTGAATGAGAAACTCCCGCATATCGGTCTGTACTTCAGAGAATACATCACCTATGCGGACAGTGATCTCTCGGGGATCAAGAACCTCCGAAACGGCGCAGTCTTTGCAGATATCAACGAATGGGAGTGATTTTTCCAAATAATCTCATGAAACTTTCCGCATAACTTCTTCTCTCCTGCGCACAATAACCTCACAAGCCCGATCAACGCCTGCGAACGCAAGGCGGCATACGAAAAAGCTAAAGGAGGTTATCGCATAGCTATGAAGAAGATGAACAAAGCGATCAGCTGCAGTGTAAACACATGTAAGTTTAACTGTTCCTGTGCGGATGGCGAATATTGCACACTTGACAACATTCGAATTGGCACGCATGAGGCAAATCCGACAGTTATGGAATGCACAGACTGCAAGTCCTTTATCTTGAAGTAAAATGGGCTTAGCATAAATAAAACCCCACGCAGTAACGTGGGGTTTTTTATATTACTGAAAATGCGGATTTTGCGGGATGGGAGTTGTGCGCTGGAGGGCAAGGATGAGATCCAGCATTCGTCCGTAGCTTCTGGAACCGTCGGGGATGCCGTTGCTCTTGAGATAGTTGTCGTAAGCCTTGTCCGATGCTTCCGCAAATTTTGTTTTGAAGGGCTGCCAGTAGTCGCGATAGTCCGCAAAGTCGCGCAGGATCCCTTCATCCAGTGTATGGTAGATGCGTGCGTGGGCTTCCTGATCGACGGCATGGAGGTTGTTCATTGCGTTATTCAGCGCAAGCATGGTACCCGAATAGGCGAAGTCGATATCGTCGCTGAAATAGCAGGTATACCATGCGATGAAGTTTGCCTCATCCTCGCGGGCAAAGCCTTTGAAATGAGAATATTCATGCGCGGCGGTGGATGCCTGGTAGATCGCGGGCATCTCCGCATTGATATGGCACTCATAGGTGAACGGAGAGAAGATGCCCATCGTCTCGACATAGGAGAGTGCATGGTCGGTGAAGACGGGTTTGACGCGCGTAGAACCACCGAGGTTCATGATCTCCTCGGCATGGGTATCATAGAGCTCCTGAACATCCGCGCAGATATCGGAAAGATCCCTCGAGAGGATATAGACGCCGTTTTCATCCTCGGAAACATGCGGACGCAGGGTATTGGCCTGCTCAGCGAGCGTTTCGCAGAGGTCGATAAGCTCCTGCTTCTCGGAAGGATGCACATCCAGCCCCAGGGAATATGCAAGCGGAAGACGTGCGTAATTGATCGCCCAGCCGAATACGAAGATCGCATAGGCGAAGCAGCCGACCGTGACGAGCGCGATCAGCTTTGAAAGGATGCAGCGCAGCTTGTCCTGTCCGAAAAAAGAGCGGATAAAGAACACCAGAAAGACGATCGCACCGATAACGAGCAGGTAGATCAGTGCTTCGGAGATGCTGAAGGGAATGTATTTTGTGATGTGGGAAAAGACTTTCGTCAGCACGGGATACAGCCCGCGGGAATAGATCTTTTCCACGATAACGGGGAAATAGAACGCGAGCTGATAAACGATCAGCGCGACCACTCCGACGAGCCACCAAAGAGTGCGTTTCAGTAATTTTTTTGCCATAAAATTATCTCTCGAACGTTGCGAATGTATTTTAAAAAAAGTATAATATAAGTTAAGCCTTTGGTCAATCAGGGCGAATGTGAAAGGTTTTGGAAAATTAAGTGATGATCGCGGGAATGTCTACATCTTCCTTTTTTGGGAGAGATCTGCTGGAGAATAATATCGATCGCATGGCGAAAATGGGCGTAAAGACGGCGGAAGTGTATCTGAATACGCTTTCGGAGTTTGAAGCGCCGTTCGTTAAGGAACTGAAGAAGCGCATTGATGACAATGGGATGCGCGTATATTCCGTTCATCCGCACGGGACGATCTATGAGCTGCAGTTTTATGCGGATTATGTCCGCTCGCTCGCGGATGCGGAGGATTGCTTCAGGAAGGTGCAGGAAGCGGCATGCATCCTCGGTGCGGAGCTGACGGTCTATCACGGAGGGTTTTCCATCAAAAAGCCGGGCGCAAGACCCAACCTGCAGAGGGCGGCTCGCGTCGTGACGAAATGCGCGGAGATCGCGAAGAGCTATGGGATCAAGTTTGCGCATGAGAATGTCCACTGGGCATGGTTCTCCATGCCGACATATGCGGACGAACTGCTTGCAAATGTGGAGAGCGACAACCTCTATTTTACACTGGATATCAAGCAGGCTGCGCAGTCGGGATATCCTTATGAAGAATACATAAAGCATATGGCGCATCGCATCGTCAATGTCCATTGCTGTGACTATACGAAGAATGAAAACGGAGTCAGGACCATGCTGCCGCCAAAGGGAAATGTGGATTTCCGCAGGCTGAAGCAGGATCTGCTCGCGGCGGGATACGACGGCCCCATGATGCTGGAGGTATATCCCACGGATTACGGTGAATTCGACGAGCTTGCGGGATCCTACCGCAGCTTTAAGGAAATGATCGAGGGGTGAACTTTTCGATCAGCTCGGATACCCAGCTTTCGGGAGGGCCTTCGATGATGGAGAAGGGATCCTGATCTCCCGGGAAAAGCATGACGGTCGGTCCCTTGCGCAGGGAATCTTCCTGCAGCTGCAGGTAAAAGAGCGCATATGGCGCATAACCCTCGGCATAGGCAAGTAAGGTGACCTCGCACCAGTTTTTCGGATGGATGGAGTCAAAGTCGGATTCTGCGGAATAGGGGATGCGGATCGGCGGAGTGTTTCCGTCGGAGTCGGTTTGATAAGATCCTCCCGTCTCGGGGATGACGATGACGGCATTTTCGACAGGGGATCCCGTTCTGCCGTCGATGACCTTGGGGATAAATCCCGTATCGGGCTCGGCTGAGGAAAAGACGGACACGGTTTCTTCCGAACGGAGCACGGGCAGGAGCAGAACGGCAGAGCTTGCGGCAAGCAGGATGATCGCCGTGATGGAAAAGGATGCCTTGATCAACTTGGATAAATTCAGTTTCATATTCTAAAATATGATTCTGTGAAGCGATAAATACGGATACAGAGAGGAAAAATGAAATGATCGGTTTTTATGCATATCTTTCGCGCATGAAGCACATCAAGAGATGGGGTCTGATGCGCAATACGGAGATCGAAAATATAAAGGAACACTCGCTGGATGTTGCGGTCATCGCACATGCGCTTGCGCTGATCGGCAATACCTATTTCGGCAAAAACCATAATGCAGAGCATATCATGGCGCTTGCGGTATATCATGAGACGGGAGAAGTCATCACAGGCGACCTCGCAACGCCTATCAAGTATTTCAACCCCGAGATCAAGCATGCCTTCGGACAGATCGAGATGCTCGCGGAGGAGAAGATGCTCTCCATGCTCCCCGAGGAGCTTCGCGCACAGTACCGACCCATCGTTCAGCATGAGAATGATCCGCAGTATTATCTCGTCAAGGCGGCGGATAAGATCTGCGCATATATCAAGTGCATCGAGGAGATGAAGTCGGGCAACAAGGAATTCGAAAAAGCCAAGCTCAATATCGAAAAGAGCCTTGCGGAATACGAAGATCCCGAGATCAGATATTTCCTTGAAAACTGCATTCCCGCATACGAACTGACGCTGGATGAACTGAACTGATAAACAGATCATTTTCGGGCAGGTTCGCTTGAAATATGCTGCGGACGGATTAATAATTACGTTATTGGATGAACAGAAATCAATAAATATATATAACGTTATGGAGGAAAAGACAATGAAAAGAACAAAAGCGCTGATCTGTATGGTCTTTGCTCTGACGGTTCTGCTGACGCTGGTGCTGATGCCTGCAAACGTATTTGCGGCAGAAGGTATTATCGGCGGCGGTGAGACTTGGGAACTTTCCAATGACGGAACGCTCACGATCAACGATACAGGTTATCTGCAGCTGAAACCATGGTCTCAATACGGCGAAAGCATTAAGAAGATCGTAGTTTCCGACGAAGTCACAACCTTTAAGCAGGGTATCTTTGAAGAATGCGTCAACGTTGAGAGCATAACGGTGCCTTGCCTTGGCGGTTCCGTCAGTGATTATTACCTCGGCTGGTTCTTTGGCGGGACATGTGCGGCAAACAACCGCTACGAAGTTCCTAAGTCTCTGAAGGAAGTAACTCTGACGAACGAAAAAAAGCTCGGGTGGGATGCATTCGATGGCTGCTACTATATCGAAACGATCAACCTGAATGAAGGTCCGACACAAATCACTCCGCAGGCTTTCAGAGAGTGCCGTAACCTCAAGGACTTCGAACTGCCGAGTACAGTAACATCTGTTGACAGAAGCGCTTTCGAAGGCTGTTCTGCTCTTACAGAGCTGGATCTTACCAATGTTCAGTATCTTGGTGTGAATGCGCTGTTGAACTGCACAAGCCTGGAGTCTGTATCGCTTTCCGAGGATATTTATTATATTGGCACCGGCGCGTTTATGGGATGTTCGTCGCTCAAGAATATTTCGATCCCCGAAGGAATTGAAGAAATCTCGCACTCTGCATTCTCAGGCTGCAGTAAACTGGAAACGATCAGCCTCCCGACGAGTCTGAAAGAAATCGACAAAAACGCATTTTATAACTGCACATCTCTCTTCCGCGTTGATTACATGGGTTCGGAATCCATGTGGGACGATGTAAGAATCGACGGTGACGGCAACGATGCGGTCAAAAATGCCGAGATTACTTTCGGGATGATGGACATCCTGCCGGAAGAACCCGATACACCTGAGGTAACGCTGGATGTTCCTGTGCTGACCGCGAAAGCAAGTACGACCTCCGGCAAGCCTTATCTCAGCTGGACAGCCGTTGACGGTGCGGAAAAATACGAAGTATACCGTGCAACGAGCAAGACCGGCGAATTCACAAGATATTATGAAACGACCAAATGCAACTATACCAACACGGGTGCGATCGCAGGCAGAGCATATTACTACAAGGTAAGAGCGATCTGCGGCGGTGTTGCAGGCGAATTCAGTGAAGTAAAAGGCGTTACGTGCGACCTGAAGCGCCCGACGAACCTTGGTGCGGAGACCGTCGCTTCTACGGGCAGCATCAAGATCACATGGGATGCTGTTGACGGTGCGGATAAATACTACGTTTACCGCAGCACGACAGAGTCCGGTACTTATAGCTTCCTCTGCTCTACGACAAAGACAAGCTGCACGAACTCCTCTGTTGAGCCCGGCAAGAAGTATTACTATAAGCTCAGGTCCGTTGACGCGGATAACAGCAATGCAAACTCTGCTCAGACGCCTGCCGTCAGTGCAATAGCGGACTGCGCAAGACCCACTGTTACCATCAAAACAAGCACTTCTTCGGGCAAACCCTATCTCTCCTGGGATGCAGTCAAGGGCGCTTCCAAGTATGAGATCCACCGTGCGACGAGCAAGGAAGGCGCATTTACAAAGCTCTATACAACGACCAAGACGACCTATACCAACACAGGTGCGGCCGCAGGCAGAACGTATTATTACAAGGTCGTAGCGGTCTGTGAAAAAACCATTAACGGCAACAGCGCTTTCAGTGCGGTTAAGAGCATTACATGCGACTGCGCACGTCCCGTTGTTACCATCAAGCTGAGTGCGACATCGGGCAAGCCTTACCTCAAGTGGGATGCCGTAACAGGTGCTTCCAAATATGAGGTTTACCGTTCGACGTCTTCCGGCGGTTCGTACACAAAGATTTACACGACGTCCAAGACAAGCTTCACGAACACGGGCGCATCCAAGGGCAAGACCTATTATTATAAGGTCGTGGCGCTCTGCGACAGATCCTCTTACGGCAACAGCGCATACAGCGCAGTAAAGAGCATCAAGAGCAAATAAACAAAAATACAGAGACCTCCGCTTTTGCAGAGGTCTTTTTTTGCATGAAAAAAACCTCCTCTGCGTAAAATACTATACTGAATGCGTTTTTCGGAGGTGTGTATGAACAAGGTAAACCGAAAGTATATTCTGTATGCAATCCTGATC
>JAZRGP010000419.1:0-9830 GCA_045644225.1 Christensenellaceae bacterium
GGCATCACAGAATTCGACCCCGCTAACTACTATGATGAAAACGGCGACCTCGTCGGCTTCGATACAGAAATGGCTGAAGCAGCTTGCGAAAAGCTCGGCGTTAAGGCAAAATTCATCGTTATCGACTGGGACAGCAAGGAACTCGAACTTGAATCCAAGAACATCGGCTGCATCTGGAACATGATGGGCGTAAACGATGAACGTAAAGAATATGCTGACTTCACAGCTGCTTACATGGTAAACGGCCAGGTAGCAGTTACAAAGGCAGAAAACGCAGGCAACTACTCTGACGTTGCTTCCCTCAACCAGGCTGGTCTCGTATGCGTATTCGAAGAAGGCTCCACAGGCAACGCTCTTGCTGAAGAACTTCTCGCTGATACAGACCTCACACCCGTTGCAGGCCAGACAGACGCAATGCTCGAAGTTAAGGCTGGCACAGCTGATTTCGCAGTAGTTGACTTCCTGACAGCTTCCGCTATGATCGCAAGCGCTGACTACGCTGACCTCAAGGTAGTTGAAGGCCTCCTTCTCGATACAGAATACGACGCTGTTGCATTCCGCAAGGGCAGCGACGCTGTTGAAAAGATGGACGAAGTTCTCAAAGAGCTCTTCGACGAAGGCACAGCAATGGAGATCGCTGCTGAGTACAACCTGACAGAACAGGTCGTTCTCACACCCGGTGTATAATATCTTATCCGAAAAGCTCAATAGACTATAATTCACAGGGCAGGAAAATCCTGCCCTGATTGTTCGTTTTATAAAGGCAATTTTAAAAGGACGGAAATTCAATGTTTTTACAAGTAACCAAGACTCTTCTGGAAGGCTTCGGCAATACCTGCCTGTACTTCGTGATCGTGCTGGTGCTCTCCGTGCCGCTCGGTCTGCCGATCGCATTCGGCTGCATGAGCAAGTGGGCTCCCTTCCGCGGTCTCGCTCGCAAACACCCGACCAGTAAGTTCGCAGTATCCTTAAGCAAGGTCCGCCCCATCGCGGCGATCTTCAATACATGGGTATGGATCATCCGCGGTACACCCCTCATGCTCCAGCTCGTCATCATCTTCTACGGCCCCGGTCTGATCTTCGGCGCATCTCCCGAGCGCTGGGTCGCTGCGACGATCGCATTCGTGCTGAATTACTCCGCATACTTCGCGGTCATCTATCAGGGCGGCATCGAAGGCATCCCGAAGGGACAGTATGAGGCAGGCGAAGTCCTCGGCATGACGAAGTCTCAGGTATTCTTTAAGGTCATCCTGATGCAGGTCGTTAAGCGTATCGTTCCGCCGATGTCCAACGAGATCATCACGCTCGTCAAGGATACATCCCTCGTACGTATCATCGCGATCCGCGAGATCATCATGGCTGCGCAGAGCTTTATCAAGTCCAAGGGTCTCCTCTGGCCGCTGTTCTATTCCGGCGCATTCTATCTGATCTTTGTCGGCGTGCTGACGATCCTCTTCAACTATATCCAGCGCAAGCTTGATTACTTCAGAGCATAAAGGAGGTCCCGAAACTATGGCAATCTTAGAAGTAAGCGGAATCTCCAAACGATTCCATAAAACAGAAGTTCTCACAGACATCAGCTTTTCCATGGAAAAGGGCCAGGCGCTCGCGATCATCGGTACATCCGGCAGCGGCAAGACGACTCTGCTCCGTTGCCTCAACTTCCTTGAAACACCCAACACAGGTATCATCAAGGTAAACGGCGAGACGCTCTTTGATGCGGCTCTGCCCGAAAAGGAAAACGAAAAGGACCTCCGCCTGAAGCGTCTGCGCTTCGGCATGGTTTTCCAGAACTTTAACCTCTTCCCGCAGTATACCGCGCTCGAGAACGTCACCCTTGCGATGCAGCTGCTCGCAAAGGAACGCCCCGACTATGCCGATAACAAGAAGCAGATCTTCGCAGAGATCGAGGACCATGCGCACGATCTCCTCGCGCAGATGGGTCTCACGAACCGCGAAGGCAACTATCCGCACCAGCTCTCGGGCGGTCAGTGTCAGCGTGTCGCGATCGCAAGAGCCCTCGCGCTCAAGCCCGATATCCTCTGCTTCGACGAACCGACCTCCGCGCTCGACCCCGAGCTCACGGGCGAAGTTCTGAAGGTCATCCGCTCTCTCGCTGAAAAGGATACCACGATGATCATCGTTACCCACGAGATGGCTTTCGCAAACGACGTTTCCGACGATGTCATCTTCATGGACAACGGCGTGATCGTCGAGCAGGGTCCGCCGTCTCAGATCTTCCACGATCCCAGAGAAGAGCGTACCCGCCGCTTCCTGGCACATTATTCCGAATAATAAAAAGGAGCCTCATGGCTCCTTTTTTTGTTGCGTTTTCAGTTAAAAAAGTCTCCGATATTCCCAATGCTGTTTCCGTTGACTTTGAATCCGTTTCCTTCGCTGTCCACGATACAGTCGATCGCAAGGACGACCGCCAGCGCCTCAATGATGTTCGAATCCTCCGCGAAATCCAGCACAAAGCTGTCGCCCCATGAGAACCACTCTTTGCTGATGGACATGATGACGGTATTCCCTTCGAATATCGCATATTCATGCGCGAGGAAATCTCCCTTGACGGTCCATCCGAGCTCCTTTACCTCATATTTCGGCTTGCCGAGGGTAAGCTTCTTTACGATCGTTGCCGTCAGCGCACCGTCGCGGTATACGCGGAACGTCGGCTGAAAGCTCATCGCCTTCTGATCGATAAAGGCAACCTCTCTGCCCGTCATATCGAATACATGCAGCTTCAGCCCAACGCGAATGCCCAGTTTGCTCCTGACTTCATAGCGGTCGATGCCGTTTTCATCCGTTACGGCAAAATGCTCCCCGACACTAAATACACTCTGTTTGATATAAAGCTTCATATTGATTTGTTCCTTTGAGAATAGATTTGTTTCATTATATGCGATTTATGCCGCGATTACAAGAAAAAGACGCATTGTCTGTATATCACATCATTTTTCTTGTATATCTTCGCAAAAGCATGCTATACTGTAATCACATTATCCCGATCATATAAATAAAGGAGCTATCACCATGAGCAGACGCATCGTTATCACAGGCGGCAGCTTTGGCATGGGCCGCGCAACCGCAGAAGCATTTTTGAAAGAAGGCGACAAGGTTCTCTTTACAGCAAGACGCACGGAAAAGGCAGAGGAATTCCTGCAGGATTATCGCGAATATGTCGATGCAGGCAAGCTCTTTTTCCTGCAGAGCGACATCTCCAAGGATGAGGATGTCATCCATCTTGCGGAATATGCAAAGGAAACTCTGGGCGGCTGTGATGTTCTGGTAAACAATGCAGCAATCGCGCTTGGCGGTCTTGTACACGAAACGGATATGGCGGTCTTCGACTACCAGTTCAATATCAACTTCCGCGGACAGTTCCTCGCGTGCAAGTGCTTCCTCCCCATGATGCTGGAGCAGAAGAGCGGCTGCATTATCAACATGGCATCCGACGCAGGCATCCGCGGCTCCTATAACCTCGCAGTATATGCCGCAACGAAGGCGGCAATGATCAGCCTGACGCGCTCCATGGCGCTCGACTACGGCGCAGACGGCATCCGCGTAAACTGCATTTGCCCCAGCGCAACGCAGACACCCATGTTCCTCGACGGTCAGCGCGAGGATATCATCCAGCTCTTTATCGAAAACAACCCCGCAGGACGTCTCGGCAAGGCAGAGGATATCGCGAACACGATCGTGTTCCTCGCTTCGGATAAGGCGGACTACATCCGCGGTCAGATCATCTCCGTCGACGGCGGTCTCTCCGCATGGTGCGGCGAAGCAAGACAGACGAGAAGAACCGACGCTTAAGCACAATAAAACAGACACATCACTTTCGGGTGGTGTGTCTGTTTTTTTATGGTTTGATCGTGTTTATTCGTAATATTCAGGCGCCTTCTTCAGCGTCAGGAAGAAATCCCAGTCGTGCGCAAAGAATACCTTTGCATTGTATTTCTTCTGCAGGCGGCGAACTTTCTCGATCGAAGCGATGAACGCGCGGGAATCAACGAGCAGTCCCGAAAGCTTTGCGGGCGGACCGTAGTTTTCTGCAGTATATACGCAGTCCTGCGGCAGAATGACCGTGCCGCCATCGAGATGCACCACGAGACCCAGAAGACCCTCGGTATGACCGGGCAGATTGACGACTTCTACGCCGGGAACCAGTTCGAAATCATCCTCGATCAGGTGATACTGCTTTGCGGGGCGCTCCAGATCGCCCTTGATGTAACCGCCATGCGTCTCGGGGTCAACATTTGCATGCACTGCTCCTAGACCGTTCAGATAGTCCATTCTGGGCACATAGATGTCCGCATGCGGGAAGAGATGCAGACCGCCTGCATGGTCCAGATGCATGTGAGAAAGCACCACTGTTTTGACCTCTTCGGGCTTTACACCGCAGAGGGCAAGCTGATTCTCCAGTCTCTGTGCTGTTGTCTGATAGAGCGGATAAGTCTCCTGCATGCAGTTCTGCCAGTAGCCCTTCATTGCATCGGGATGGCTGCCTGTATCGAACAGAATATAGCCGTCGCCTGTGTCGATGAGAAACGCCATAACGGGCAGCTTGATCCACTGATTCTGAATATAGGGTGTTGTGCGGGAGCCGATCGTTGCGCAGGAAACAACGGTGTTTTTGTCGGTTTCCAGATAACCTGTATCCAATACGAAAAGTCGCATAATGTTCTCCTTTTACTGTCAATCGTTCCTACGAACCGCATAGCGGTCTTTTTGCAGGTCTATTACATTTTACCACACCATCCCGATGTATCCAACAAAAAAATAGACACACCACCCGAAAGTGATGTGTCTGAGTTGGTTTCACCCTTTTGCATATTTCACAGTTGAATAGTTACCGTATTTCTTGACGCCGTCAACCGTTCTGTATGCACGGACCTTGTAGTAATAGGTCTTGCCCTTTGTGAGGCCGCTATTTGTATAAGATAATGTGCTGCCGCTTGTTACGGTCGTTACCTTGGAGTAAGTTCCGCCGCTGCTCGTTGCGCGGTATACTTCGTATCCCGATGCGCCGCTGATCTTGCCCCAACTTACCTTGATCTTGCCGCTGCCTGCATTTGCCGCCGTGATCGAGGGCGTTGCAGGAATCGCCTTTGCAGATACAGAAGACGAATAACTGCCATACTTCTTCACGTCATCAACCGTTCTGTACGCACGAACCTTATAGTAATAAGTCTTGCCTGTTGTGCGGCTTCCGTTTGTATAGCTCAGCTTTGTTGTATATCCGATATAGCTGTATTTCTTCGTATCGGAAGAATAGCGATAAACCGCATAACCCGTCGCTCCCGATACCTTATCCCAGCTGATCTTGATGCTGCTGTAGCCTGCAGATGCAGCCTTTACGTTCTTGGGCGTTGCAGGAACAGCCTTCGTTGATACAGAGGACGAGTAATCACCATACTTCTTTACGTCATCAACGGTTCTGTACGCACGAACCTTATAGTAATACGTCTTGCCCGTTGTGCGGCTTCCGTTTGTATAGCTCAGCTTTGTTGTATATCCGATATAACTGTATTTCTTCGTGTCAGAAGAATAACGATAAACCGCATAGCCCGTCGCACCGGATACCTTATCCCAGCTGATCTTGATGCTGCTATAGCCTGCAGATTCTGCCTTCACGTTGGTAGGCGCCGCCGGAACAGCCTTTGCGGATACAGAAGACGAGTAGTCGCCATACTTCTTCACGCCATCAACGGTTCTGTACGCACGAACCTTATAATAATAGGTCTTGCCTGTTGTGCGGCTGCTGTTTGTCATAGAGGTTTTTGTCGTACTGCTGACATAACCGTATTTACCCGTATCCGAAGAATAACGGTATACCGCATACCCATCTGCTCCATCAACCGGATCCCAGCTGATTTTGATGCTGCTATAGCCTGCGGATGCTGCCTTCACATTTATAGGCGCTTCCGGCAAGACCTTTACAGATATTTCGGAAGAATAATCACCGTATTCTATATTATCATTTATTTTTATATAAGCACGCACCTTATATGTGGTGTCTGTTAAAACAGACGTATCACAAACACCCGGCGTTTTTGTATTTAAATAATAGTATCCATTTTTATTTTTGCAACAAACCTCATATCCTGTCGCACCGCTGACATCCGACCAATCTATTTCAACCGTAGAATAATCATGATCTATACTTTTTACTTGGAAATTTATCGGTGCAACAAGAGGCACTCCAACCCATGAGGTATATGATGAATCCTGTTTGATGAATTCTATCCACGATGTATTGCTTCTTGGATAATACGCTAAAACACAACCATCTTGATATGCATCTTTATGAATTGTTGGCGCATTGCCCTTGAATTGCAAAATCAAATTATTGTTGTAATCAAAATTTATACAACCGCTAAAGGCACGTTCATATATATTTGTTACATTCTTTCCAAATGTAACTTTTGAAAGCTTGTTACACGAATTGAACGCATATGTTCCAATATCCATTACCTTATCAGGAATCTCAACGCTTGTTAGGTTATCGCAATCATAGAATGCATGAGAACCAATGCTTGTTAAACTATTTGGTAGCAACACACTTACAAGATTATCACAATCACCAAATGCAAACCCCCCAATACTTGTCACGCCTTCTTCTATTACAATCTTTGTAACCTCATTAGCATATTCTTTCCAGGGGCGAACATCCCGATAGGTAGCTTGAGGATATCTCTCGATAGCTCCGCTGCCACCAATTGTCAATACACCCTCAGTATAAGACCAAGTGATTTTCGAGCCCGTACTATTATAATAAATATAAGGATCCCTAAGATAACTATTTCCACTTTCAATTACAATGCTATCCCATTCTCCCAACGTTCCTTCGTAATGAATATTGAATAAATAATTACAACCGTAAAATGCATTTTTCTCTATTTGTGTTACACCATTAGGGACTGTAATACTTATTAAGTTACCACAATTATAAAATGCACAAGCACTAATAATCGTCATATTATCAGGAAGTATGGCGCTCTTTAAACTTCCACAATCTTGAAATGCATATTCTCCAATTTCCACTATTTTGTCGGGAATAACAATACTTGGCAAACTAGAGCATTCACGGAAAGCAGATGCACCTATACACGTCACACCGCTCCCAATCGTGACGCACTTTAGCTCGCTGCAGTTATTAAATGCATAATCGCCAATACTCGTAACTGTGTCTGCAATCTCTATTGATATTATATCCGATTTATATTCATACCATGGAACAGAATGCCTCGAATAGTTGCTCATTCTCCCACTTCCGCTAATCGTAAGTTTGCCTTCCTCCGTTAGAACCCAGGCAAGATTATCTCCATCCACACCGCAAGTGCCACTATCAATAATATTAGATTCTTCTGCAAAAACAACCGACGGTGTAAACACTATCATCAGTAAGAGTACAACAAGAACACCTATTAACCGTTTCATCGATTTTCCCCTTTGTTTTCTTATTCACATAGCAGATAGTTTGCTTATATTTAGATATAATTTTACTCCTATAATTTACTTATTACAAGACCGGTTACAACTGTTAAGACAATATCTGCTATATTGTCTTTATCTTATTTCAATCTACCTTTTTCTCTGTTTTCTTTTTTTATGTAGTCAAAAAGTAATGCAAACAAAAATGACAGCCATTATTGACAAAAAAACCCCCGATCAAAACAATCGGAGGATTTTTTATAAAATGCTTTTCGCCTTTTTGCTTACTTCGCAGCTTCCTGAATAGCTACTGCAACCGCAACAGTCATACCAACCATGGGGTTGTTGCCTGCGCCGATGAGGCCCATCATTTCTACGTGAGCGGGAACGGAGGGGGAGCCTGCGAACTGTGCGTCGGAGTGCATTCTGCCCATTGTATCCGTCATGCCGTAAGATGCAGGACCTGCAGCCATGTTATCGGGATGAAGCGTTCTGCCTGTGCCGCCGCCGGAAGCAACGGAGAAGTACTTCTTGCCGTTTTCGATCGCCCACTTCTTGTATGTGCCTGCAACGGGATGCTGGAAGCGAGTGGGGTTTGTGGAGTTGCCTGTGATGGAAACGTCAACACCTTCGTGACGCATGATCGCAACGCCTTCGGAAACATCGTCAGCGCCGAAGCAGCGAACGAGGGATCTTTCGCCCTTGGAATATGCCTTTTCCCAAACGACCTTGAGCTCGCCTGTGTGGTAGTCATATTCTGTTTCTACATGTGTGAAGCCGTTGATACGGGAGATGATCTGCGCAGCGTCCTTGCCGAGACCGTTGAGGATAACGCGGAGGGGTTCTGTGCGGACCTTGTTTGCTGTCTTAGCGATGCCGATCGCGCCTTCAGCTGCTGCGAAGGATTCGTGACCTGCGAGGAAGCAGAAGCACTTTGTTTCTTCGCGGAGAAGCATTGCAGCGAGGTTGCCGTGACCCTGACCAACGTTTCTCTGGTCAGCAACGGAGCCGGGGATGCAGAATGTCTGCAGACCTGCGCCGATCGCTTCAGCAGCGTCAGCAGCCTTTGTGCAGCCCTTCTTCATAGCGATCGCTGCACCGAGAGTATATGCCCAAACTGCGTTTTCAAAAGCGATGGGCTGGATGCCGCGGACGATCGTGTCAACGTCTACGCCTTTGGAGAGTGTGTATTCCTTAACTTCCTCGAGAGAAGCAAAGCCGTATTCTGCGAGGACCTTTTCGATTTTACCGATTCTTCTTTCGTAGCCTTCAAAACGTACTGCCATATCGCACCTCCATTACTGATTGCGCGGGTCGATATACTTCGCCGCTTCGTCGAATCTGCCGTAAGAGCCGAGGTTCTTCTTGTATGCATCGCCGGGTTCAACGCCCTTGCGGATGTCAGCCATCATCTTGCCGAGGTGAACGAACTGATAGCCGATAACTTCGCCTTCTTCGACAAGAGCGAGCTTTGTAACGTAACCTTCAGCCATTTCGAGGTAACGAACGCCCTTAGCCTTTGTGCCGTACATCGTACCGACCTGAGAGCGGAGACCCTTGCCGAGGTCTTCGAGACCTGCGCCGATGGGCAGACCGTCTTCAGAGAAAGCAGTCTGTGTTCTGCCGTATACGATCTGCAGGAAGAGTTCTCTCATCGCTGTGTTGATCGCGTCGCAAACGAGGTCTGTATTGAGCGCTTCGAGGATGGTCTTGCCCGTGAGGATCTCAGCAGCCATAGCTGCGGAGTGCGTCATACCGGAGCAGCCGAGTGTTTCGATGAGCGCTTCTTCGATGATACCTTCCTTAACGTTCAGCGTGAGCTTGCATGCGCCCTGCTGCGGTGCGCACCAGCCTACACCGTGCGTAAGACCGGAGATATCTGTTACATCTTTAGCCTTGACCCATTTGCCTTCTTCGGGGATGGGTGCCGGACCGTGGTGCGGTCCGCGTTTTACACATTCCATTTCTTCAATTTCTTTTGAATACTGCATTATTTTCCTCCTAAAGAATATAAACAAGCATAAAAATTTTCATACATAGATATTATAACAGAAAAAAATCCCGAATCATAGATATTTCTGCGGCAATGTGAAAAAAATATCGTTATGCCGCAGACGGCTCCGCACATTGCTTTAAGTCCCCGCACCTCTTGAAAAATGGGGCAATTTATGCGATAATTAGCGTGGAGGTATATCAGAATTTCACATGAACGTTAACGCAAACAAACAATCTCCCACAAAGACAATACTTCTCAGCATCCTGATGATGGTGCTGTGTATCCTTTCTGCTAAATATGTGCTCTTTACCGCACTTCTTCTGCCGTTTATCGGCGCTTATGCCACAGCAAAGCTCCCTCCGTCCTGGAGCGCGGTATATTACGCGGCTGCAGCTGCGGC
>JAZRGP010000420.1:0-4888 GCA_045644225.1 Christensenellaceae bacterium
TCTACCATGCCAAGAGCCTGTTTTTCCATGTTTGAAATCTCCTTTATTGTTAAAATTTATAATACTTGATTAATATGCGTTTTTGCTTGTTTCTGCGGGCTTTTCACCGTTAACGATGAGCATACCCTTGGATGTACCCATACGTACAGCGCCTGCAGCGATCATTGCGTCGCAGATCTCACGGTCGTTGATACCTGTGGATGCCTTAACGAGCATGGAGTCGCCTACAACGCGCTTCATCAGCTTAACGTCTTCAACAGTAGCGCCGCCGAGACCGAATCCGGAGGATGTCTTTACGAAATCAGCATTTGCGCGCTTAGCGAGTTCGCAAGCTGCAACCTTTTCTTCGTCTGTAAGGTCGCTGGATTCGATGATGACCTTAACGATCGCATACGGATGAGCTGCATCTACGACAGCCTTGATGTCCTGGAATACAACGTCGAATCTCTTATCCTTGAGAGCGCCGATGTTGATTACCATATCGACTTCGTCTGCACCGTTCTTAACTGCTTCTGCAGTTTCAACTGTCTTTACGAGTGTTGTTGTTGCTCCCAAGGGGAAGCCGATAACGCAGCATGTCTTAACGCCGCTGCCCTTCAGCTGCTCGTGAACAAAACGAACGTGTGTGGGGTTAACGCAAACGCTTGCAAAGTGATACTGCTTTGCTTCGTCGCAGAATTTTTTAACTGTAGCCTGTGTTGTAGCGCACTTCAGGACTGTGTGATCCATATACTTCGCATAGGAAGGATCGTAGCCTGCGCTCTTAGCGGGTGCTGCGGGAGCAGCAGGAGCACTTGCATTGATCGCGCTTGTAACATCAGCAATGATCTTGTTGATATCCATTAAATTCCTCCTGAAATTACTTGCCTACGGGCTTCGGGGGCTGGTTGCGCTTGGAAGCGGATGTCATCTCTGTATCGTCGCTTACGATCTGAGGAACACGGCTTACACCAAGTCTGTCAGCGCCTGCCTGGATCATCGCGAAAGCTGTTGCTCTGTCAGCAACGTCGCCGGATGCCTTAACGAGCATCTTATCGCCGACTGTCTTTCTGATGAGTTCGATATCGTGAACGGTTGCACCGCCGTTGCCCATACCTGTAGATGTCTTGACAAAGTCCGCACCTGCTTCCATGCAGAGCTCGCTTGCCTTGACCTTCTGTTCGTTTGTAAGGTAGCATGTTTCGATGATGACCTTAACGCCTGCCTTACCCTTAGCTGCTTCTACAACGCCCTTGATATCTTCGAGAACGAGTTCGTAGTTGCCTTCTCTTAGAGCGCCGATGTTGATGACCATATCAACTTCGTCAGCACCGTCTTTGATCGCTTCAGCAGCTTCCATAGCCTTGATGCAGGGCTTGTTTGCTCCCAAAGGGAAACCGATAACTGTAGCTGTCTTAACGCCGGAACCCTTGAGGCACTCGTGAACGAGAGCAACATGGATGGGGTTTACACATACTGCAGCAGCATTATATTCCTTAGCTTCTTCGCAGAATTCGCGGACTGTATCCGTCGTTGTGTATGCACGGAGAACAGTGTGATCGCAGTACTGCGCGTAATTTGCATCATAACCTGTTTCTTTGATGTTTGCCATTATATACATCTCCATTTCATCGCGGTTAGATCTTAAAAAATAAAATCCGCATACAGATATATAGTAATACTGCACACGGATTTTGTCAATGATTTGTTTGTAACATTTAAATGCTTAAAGTACGATACCACGCTCAGCGAGAAATGCCGCAAGCTCTTCGGAATTGCCGAGAGAAGGCTGCGCACCCGATCTGGATGCAGCGATCGCACCTGCCGCATTTGCGTATTTCATCGCAGTTTCGGGATCAGCACCTTCTGCGATCTTGCATACGAATGCCGCGTTGAATGCATCGCCTGCAGCTGTGGAGTCAACTGCATTGATCTTGTAAGAAGGTACATACAATTCCTTCGTACCGTCTGTGCAGTAGCTGCCCTGAGAGCCGAGTGTGAATACCGCATTTTTCGCACCGCGGGAAAGAAGCGCATCTGCTGCCTTCTTAGTCGCTTCCTTATCGTCAAAAGACGGCAGGAAGCCCGTAAAGCGCTCTGTTTCCGTTTCATTGGGGGTTACATAGTCGCAGCCCTTGAAGAATTCATCGGGAATATCCAGCGCTGGAGCGGGATTGAGGATGACCTTGATGTCATGCTTCTTCGCAGCCTTGAGCGCATAATCGATACTCTCCATGCTCGTTTCGAGCTGTGTGAGGAAAACGTCAAATTCACCGAGGTGAGAGATCGCTTCTTCGATCTCCTCGGGTGTGATGGTCATGTTTGCCTGCAGAGCAGTCATGATCAGGTTATCGCCGTTATCGTCGACCATGATCGCACATGTGCCGGTACCTTCGTTGTCCGTTACCTTGATGTAATCGGTGTTAACGCCATAGCCTGCGAGAGAATCAAGCAGGATCCTGCCGGGGTTATCCGAGCCGACTTTACCGATCATATATACTTCAGCACCAAGCTTCGCTGCCTGAACTGCCTGATTCGCACCTTTGCCGCCTGTCGCAAAACCGTTGCGGTATCCCGCGATCGTCTCGCCTTTTTTCGGGAGACGCGGACCCCAAAGTGTGCAATCGTAGATCAAGCTGCCCAATACTGCAATTTTGACTTTACTCATATTATATCTCCTTAAATTACTGTCTCAATTATATTGTTTCTTTCAGAGGCTTGCAAGCAGTTCTTTCAGCTGCCTGAGATCTTCCTCATAAACATCGCTCAAACTTCTGTTGTAAATAAGGCTCGCGGGATGATAGATCGGATAGATCGTTAAGCCGTCTTTTCGGATCACTGTTCCGTGGACTGCTCCGATATTTGCCGCCTTATCTTCCAGAACCGCCTTCAGCGGAGTATTGCCGAGCGTTACGATGAGCTTTGGTGCAAGCGCAGAAAGCTCCTCAAAAAGGCAATCTCTGCAGAGCTTCAGCTCCGCAGCATTCGGCGGTCTGTTGGACTTTGTGCCTTTCGCGCTGACTTTATACGGACGCAGCTTCACGGTGTTCGTGATAAAGAGGTCTTCCCTGCGGATCCCCGTCTTTTCGAGGAATTCATCGAGGATCTTCCCTGCCTTACCAACGAATGGTCTCTGCGCGATCACTTCGTCCTTCCCGGGGGCCTCTCCGATCAGCACTACCCCGCCATTCTCTCTGCCGCAGCCGAGAACGAGTTCTTCTCTCTGATACCCCGCTTCCGCAGCCTTCTTTATAAATCTGTCGTAAATCTCATTCAGCATTTTCATCTTCCTTCAGCAGATCGCGGATCGTTTTGAAATCCTCCCACGCAAGCCGCTTTTTATCGGTATCTCTCAATAGCGCCGCAGGATGGAACGTCGGTACGATATAGAAGCTGCCTTTCTTGTAAACCTTGCCGTGAACACGCGTGATCCCTGCGGTCTCTCCGAGGACATGGTTCATTGCGATCCTTCCGAGGCAAACGATGACCTTCGGACGGATGAATCTGACCTGTTCTCTGAGATACGGTATGCATGCCTCAGCATATTCGGGTTTCGGATCCGCATTATATGGCGGTCTGCACTTCACGACGTTGCAGATAAACACGTCTTCCCGCTTCATTCCGATCGCAGCGATCATCTTATCGAGAAGCTGTCCCGCAGGACCGACGAACGGTCTCCCCTGCAGATCCTCCTGCTGACCGGGTCCTTCTCCGATGAACATCAGCCTTGCGCGAAGATCACCTTCACCGAATACGGTATTCGTGCGCGTTTTGCAGAGTGCACACTTCTGACAGGTGCTCACTTCATCATATACTTCTCTGAGGTTGCTGTATTTCATCACATTCACCTGCCATACAGAAAATTCCCATTTATTTTACCATAAATCTTTGCGGATTTCCACCAAATAAAAAAGACACCTTCGCAGATGTCTACAGGATCAGTCTGATAAGAAAAATGAGCAATACTCCGGGCAGCCCGAAAACTCCCGTAAGTACAGCATTCAGCGGATTTAACGGGATCATAAAATGAAAGGATTTGCCGATCAGATTAATGATCACGATCGCCGCTGCGCCAAGGATGGAATTAAACCCAAGCTTCAGCAGCAGCTTAAAAGGCGCAAGCAGCAGTCTGCCCGAGATATACAGTACAACGATCCCAAGAACAAAATACAGGATCAGCATCGGGTCAAACTGCAGCTTCATGACATACCTCCATCACAGTGATATATCAAACTATATTCCCTTTGTCCGCATAATATGCTCAGCAGTTTTTCATCTTTTTCAGCAGATAATTATATCGCTTGCGTGCCGATTCCATCTCTAGGATCGCGCTCTCAACAAGCTCAGGCTCTCGCGAATAATTCAGCATATTTTCTGCAGATTTCATCTTCTTGAGCGCATTTTCGATCTCAAGCTGCAGCTTATCCTTTGCCGTTTCCTCCTGTCTGAATAACATATCTTCCTCCTTTGGCAATTTTTAGTAAATTATATCCGCAGGAAGATCTGTTTATACATAAGAAAAAGCACCCCTTTTGAGGATGCTTTAAAATCGTTAAAAATCTCTTCTGCCTTCGAGCGCTTTTAAGAGTGTGATCTCGACGGTATATTCGAGTTCACCGCCAACGGGAACTCCGTGTGCGTTACGCGTGATACGCAGACCGGGAATATTGATCAGTCGGGAGAGATATACCGCCGTTGCTTCGCCTTGAACATCGGGGTTCGTCGCGATGATGACCTCTTTCACTCGGCTATCCTTCAGTCTTTCAAGAAGCGGTTTGATCGCGATGTCATCGGGTCCGATCCCGTCAAGCGGAGAGATCGTTCCGCCGAGGACATGGTAAACGCCCTTATATTCTCTCAAACGTTCGAATGCTGCAACGTCACGGAAGTCTTTTACAACGCAGATCAC
>JAZRGP010000421.1:0-2212 GCA_045644225.1 Christensenellaceae bacterium
AAGAGTGAAAGAAGCGGCTTTTCGCATTCGCTGACGTATTATAAGGCATTTGCGGTGGAGAAGGCTGCCATGGTGGGGAATGAGGACGTCGAGGCATATTCCGTCGATGCATCTCCCGCGGACTGCACGAAGTTCGCGATCGCGCATCTCCTGCGTGAACGAAAGCCTGACCTCGTGATCTCGGGGATCAACCTCGGCATGAACGTCGGCATCGATACCTGCTATTCGGGTACGGTCGGTGCGGCGATGGAAGCGGCGATGTTCGGCTATAAGGCGCTTGCGGTGAGCTGCTGGTATGATAAGCAGAGCAAACCCGATTTTGCCTATGCGGCAGAATATACACGCGGGTTTATCGAAAGCTTTGATTTTGCGGAACTCCCCAAAGGTACGCTGATCAATGTGAACTTCCCCGGAGAGGGCAGGGAGAACAAAGGCGTTAAGCTGACGACGCTCGGCATGCTCGATTATAACGAGCGCTATGAGCAGGTCGGTACGGATGAAAACGGCGCTCCGCTGTATCATCTGCGCGGGATGCTCGATCCTTCCGTTGAGGAACAGAGCGATATCTGGGCGCTGCAGCACGGATATATCTCGGTATCTCCGCTGAAATTCGATCGCGTGGATCATGATTTTATGGAAAAACTCGGCTATCTTGAACGATAAAACACAAACACCTCTGCAGTTATCGCGGAGGTGTTTTTTATTGCAGAAAAATGAAATGGTTTTTGAAAGATGAAGGCAATGCTCCTTCATATTTCATTTTTTAAGGGAAATTGACAAATATTTGCAAATTTATGATTGAAAAATGATGGGAAAGGGTATATGATATTCATATCGAAAATCATTTTTTGAGGTGTATCATGGAACGAAACAATCTCCTCGAACATATCGAACGCGAATATCCGACGCTCAGCAAGCGTCAGAAGGCGATCGCGGATTATATTCTGAAAAATTACGACAAGGCTGCATTCATGACGGCTTCCGCACTCGGCAAGGCGGCAGGCGTCAGCGAATCGACAGTCGTTCGTTTTGCATGCACGATGGGATACGAAGGCTATCCCAAACTCCAGAAGAACCTGCAGGAAGCGATCAAGAGAAAGCTGACGACCGTGCAGCGACTGAGCCTGATGGAAGGGTTGGAAGACCAGGAGATCCTCGACACCGTACTCAAGATGGATATCACGAACATCCGCGAGACGCGTGCGAGCATCGATGTCGATACATTCCGCAAGGTCGCAGATCTGATGGTGCGTGCGGATAATATTTACGTCATGGGTTATCGCTCCAGCACGCAGCTGGCACAGTTCTTCGTATATTATCTCAACTATATCTTTGACAACGTCAAGCTCGTTACTGCGGGAGCATCGGATATCTATGCGCAGCTGATGCATACAAAACCCGATGATATCGTTATTGCGCTGAGTTTTCCGCGGTATTCCACGCAGACAATCGACGGCATCAAGTTTGCACAGTCGCACGGAACGAAGATCGTTGCGATCACGGATAACGTTATCTCTCCGCTCTATAAGCTTGCGGATTACAGCCTGATCGCAAAGACGGACATGAACTCCTTCGTTGATTCGCTCGTTGCACCGATGAGTATCATCAATGCGCTTTCCGTTATGGTCGGCCTTGCGAAGAAGGATCAGCTCGTCGAGAACTTCGAGATCGTGGAAAAGATCTGGGAGGAACGCGATATCTATATCAGACCTGACAGCGACATTCAGCCGCCGGAGGTAAGATGAGGCGGCGCGTTGCGGTCGTAGGCGGCGGTGCGGCGGGCATCATGGCGGCGATCTCTGCTGCGATGAACGGTGCATCTGTCACGGTCTACGAGAAAAATGAAAAAATCGGCAAGAAGCTCTTTATCACAGGCAAGGGACGGTGCAACGTCACGAATGCCTGCGAGACAGAGGAACTTTTTGATAAGATCCCCACAAACCCGAAGTTTTTGATGAGTGCGATCTATTCATTCACCAATAACGACCTGATCTCCATGATCAATGATGCGGGAGTCCCCACCAAGGTGGAACGCGGCGGAAGAGTTTTTCCGCAGTCGGATAAATCCAGCGACGTGATCAAGGGTTTTGAGCGACTGCTCAGGAAATACAACGTTGACGTTCAGCTGCATTCCGAGGTCGAAGAAGTCGTTGCGGAAGAAGGCGTTGTGAAAGGCATCGTCGTAAAAGGCAAAAAGATCGCTGCGAAGTCG
>JAZRGP010000422.1:0-3386 GCA_045644225.1 Christensenellaceae bacterium
AGACTGCGACCAGATCCAGGGTTCTGCAGATACACCCGTAGGTGCTGTTCCTCACCAGATCGGGTTCAACTCCTGCAACCCCGGCTGCAACCATCTCTGCCTTTCCAGCAAATGCGGTATGATGAACCCGCTTGACCCGAACGGTGAAAAGGTAACTATGGTCGGTAAGTGCATGGACCTCTTTGCAAGCTTGATGCAGACAGACTGTATGTATGAAAGAGGCGCTTGGATCGACTTCCCCGGTCAGAAGACACCCGGTATGTACAAGTGGCAGACCGCGATCGTAAACGACCCGTACGGTCCCCTTCTTGATGAATATCGCCTAAGCTATGCGGGCGACCTCGTTAAGATGTGGGGTCCCGACCTTGATTTCGGCAGCGTAATGATGTGGTGCTGCAACCAGTACGGTCTCGATAAGTGTGATGCTGCTTTCTGGCTGTTCACATGGATGTATCAGTGCTGGGAAGAAGGCCTCTTCGAAGAAGCAGGCGTTGACTTCGGCAGACCGATCGACTTCAAGGATCCTGAATTTGCAAAGTATATCCTTGAATGCATGACATACCGTCAGGGCCCGATGGGCGATCTCCTCGCAGAAGGTGTTGGCAGAATGATCCGTGCGCTCGGCAAGGAAAAATTCGGTGATACGATCCGCAGAGGCACAACAACAAGAGACGGCGAAAAGCGCGAAGTTCCCGTAAGCTGGGAAGCTGCTTGGGGCGATACATTCCACTGGGCAGGCAGAGGCTTCCAGGGTTGTGAAAAGGGCGTATGGGCACCGCTGAATCTGCTCCAGATGATCGGCTCCCGTGACGAAGCAAATGGCGCTCACTCTCACGATAAGTATGAAAATTTCGTTCAGTATAAGGACGATGTTTGCCATCATCCGCTTGGCGCTGAATCCGCGATCCTGAATGCGAGAAGAAACGAGATGAAGGATACTCTGCTTCTCTGCGACTATAAGTTCCCGGATCCTGCACGTGAAGTTATGGAAGTTGATATGTATAAGGCTGCTGCAGGCGTCAATGACTTCACAATGGAAGACATTGAAAAAATTGCAGACAGAGGCAGAATCATCGAAAGAGCGATCTTTATGCGTGACCACGGCAGACACCGTGACATGGAAATCGAACAGGTTTATCCCTGGATGGCAAAATACCCCGATCCTTACGGTGAAGTTGTTACATGGGATGAATGGAATGACTTTGTTGACATCTTCTACAACAAGCTCAAGTGGGACCTCGAAACAGGCTGGCCGACAAGAGCAGCTTGGGAAGACCTTGGTCTCGGTGATATTGCAGACTTCTTCGAAAAGGAAGGCAAGCTCCCCGAAGAAAACCGCGGCTATACAAGAAAACCTGATCCCGGCGTATAATAAGCCGAGATAAACGGATATTGTTTTTGTAAAAAAAGAGCTCTTTACCGATTTTCGGTAAAGAGCTTTTTTTATAAGAAAACGGCTGTACCGAAGTACAGCCGTCTATGGAGGGATGTCCATGAAAAAACGTATGGAATTGTTAGTTGAATCTTGATTTATCTGCCCACAATCCGAGTGCAGGATTGGAGATATAGTAGATCTCCTCGCCGTCAACGGTGTTGTAGCCATCCTTCAGCTTGGCAGGATCGTATTTTGTTACAACATCGTCGAAGTTCACCCAGTTAAATCGTGCATTTCGGATGGTTTCGGCATCGAGGGATTTCAGCGCATAAGTGATCTTAAAACGGTTATCCGATGTGCTGAGGATCATATGCGAAGCAACGCCGCGGTTGTCGCAGAGGTCTTTGCCCTCGGGGGTCTCCATGATCTGCAGGATCTCTTCGCTGGTATGATAGCCATGATGATTGAGTACCTGATTCATGGTTTCATCTTCACCGAGCGTTGCAATGCCGGGAGCGAGGATGAGAAGTTCACCGCCGTCTGCGATCGCCATGCGAGTGCGGTAGATCGCTTTGTTGCCGACCCATGTGCTGCGGAATTCTTCGGGCTGCATATATACAACGACCTTTTTTAAAGGCTTATCAACATAGTTGATGTTGTATTTCTGAGACAGTACGGCAGCCTGTTCGAAGGCGTCACGTTCTGTGCCGAAGAAGATGCCGTTTACTTCGTTGTTTTCGTCGAAGCGCGTTACGACAGTCAGCAGATAGTTTATCAGGATGCCCTGCTCGCGCATTTTGTTTTCCGCAAAGTCAAATACTTTGCGCACGGGAGTATCGGCCCTGCCCAGAATACGCTCGACACCGTAAACTGCGCTCAGGAAGTGTGTTGCATCGATCATGGATGCACCGCCGAGACCTACAAAGATGTTTTTGGAATAATTTGCGAGACCGACGATCTCGTGAGGGACGACCTGACCCAGAGAGAGGATATAATCATAGCCGCCGTCAGCAAGGAGGTGGTTGATGGAAATATCGATATCTTCGTCCATCTTGCCTTCGGAGAGTTCTTTTACATAAGCTGCGGGGACTTCGCCGAGACGGATGGTATCTTTGCGCCAGTTATGGTGCAGGATGTGTTCCGAAGGGATGTCTGTACCGAAGAGCGCAAGGTGTTCCTCGTCTGTCATGCGCAGATGGCTGCCGAGCGCGGGGATGAGATGAACGGTAGCTTTATCCTTGAAGTTATCGTAAATGTATCCTGCGATCAGACCTGCTTTTGCATAGAATCTCGTGATATCCGGGGGGATCAGCAGGATCTTTTTTTTGCCTTCCAGTTCAGGGAAAACGCTCTTGCGGACGATCTCGAAGATCTGTTCATTATTGTAAAACTTCTCTGCAACAAAGCTCTGTGTTTGTTTCATATAACACCTCGTTTTTTCGAATAAAATAGGGATTCTGATTGATAATAATGCGTTTAAATTACAATTAACTATAGCATTTCGGCATGAAATTCATATCCGAAAAATCGATGAGAAATATCCGATTTGTTATAAAAAAAGCACCTGTGCAGAAGGCTGCGACAGATGCTTTTTTGAAAAATATTTATAGCTGAATGCTCAGCTTTGACCTGTATACATATACTGTGAATTTGAGATATCGATCCGTTGATCGCTGTTTTTGTTGTGGATCTTCCATAATGCGCTGTCGATGCAGGCCTGCGCAATGATCTGCGGATCCGCCATTACACTTGCCTTGAGATATTCGTTCTTTGCATCGATCAGCCGTTGTGTGCTGACATCTGCGTCAAAACCGATCACACAGACATCCGCTGAAGTCGGATCGTAGCCATGTCGTTCTGTGAGCCAAGGAGTTGGATTGACCTGTTGTCTTCCTAAGACCGCTTGGCCTCCGACTTGCCATTACACTTGCCTTGAGATATTCGTTCTTTGCATCGATCAGCCGTTGTGTGCTGACATCTGCGTCAAAACCGATCACACAGACATCCGCTG
>JAZRGP010000423.1:0-4001 GCA_045644225.1 Christensenellaceae bacterium
CCTGTTCCCATCCCGAACACAGAAGTTAAGCCCTTATACGCCGAAAGTACTTGGCTGGAGACGGCCCGGGAGGATAGGGAGCTGCCGGATTCAATTTTTAAGAGCAACTATGGTTGCTCTTTTTTTATTTTTCTATTGCTATGCGATTTTTGCGGGAGTATAATTATAACATTGAATTTGCTTAAATTAACATATTTATAAAAGGAGTTAAATCATGAAAAAAGCATTATCTTTTATGCTTGTGATGGTATGTGTTGTGATCGCTTGCTTCACGATCGGCGGCATCAAGGATGCTGAAGCTGCGTCCAACATCGCAGGCGGTACATGCGGTCCCGACATCGAATGGTGGCTCACAACCGAAGGTGACATGTACATCGAAGGTACGGGCAAGATGTACAGCTGGGACTGGACAGATGATGTTCCGTGGTATCTGCAGGCAGACCAGATCAAGACTGTCACCATTGGTTCCGGAATAACGACTGTTGGTGAAAACGCTTTTCACGATGCTGATAACCTCACGAAGGTAACGCTTCCCTCTACAGTCACAACGATCGAGTCCGATGCATTCCGCGGTTGCGGCAAGCTCTCTTCGATCAATCTTCCCTCCAAGCTTACTTCGATCGGCTGGTATTCTTTTGCGGACTGCACAAGTCTGAAGTCCGTAACGCTTCCGTCTAGCCTGAAGACACTCGGTATGTGCTGCTTTGAAAATTCCGGTTTGACGAGCATTAATATTCCTGCAACTTTAACGAGCATGGGCGGTTATGATTTCCAAAATTGCGATTCGCTTAAAACCGCAACGATCGGCGATGGAAGCGGTTCGTTTATCCTTGAATTTCAAAGTTTTTATGGCTGTGACAATCTTACAACGGTCAAGATCGGCTCTGCAGTAACTGAAATTGATTTTTATGCTTTTGAAGATTGTGTAAAACTCAGCAATCTTACTCTCGGCAACAATGTCTGGAGACTGGGCGGCAACTCCTTCGGTGGTTGTGTAAGCCTGACAAGTGTCGTTATTCCCGACAGCGTCGAGGTTCTCTGGAGAGATAACTGGGGTTACGGGCCTTTCAGCGACTGTACAAACCTCAAAACGGTTACTTTCGGTAAAAAAGTAAACTGGATCCAGGCAAAGTCTTTCTATAACTGTCCGAACATTACGACGATTTATTTCCGCGGTGATGCTCCCGAATTCGAAGGCACAGAAACCTTCAAGGGCTGCACGATCAAGGCATATGTTCCGAAAGATAACTCCACATGGACACAGTCTAAGCTGACAAACCATGGCGGCAGCATTGACTGGAACAAGATCGATCCCTTCACAATGATCAAGCCCACTCTCAGCGTGTCCAACCATGCGGCAAGCGGCAGACCGTATCTCACATGGAGCGCGATCAGCGGTGCTGACAAATATGAGATCTGGCGCTCTGCATCCAAGAACAGCGGCTACTCCAAGATCGCTACAACAAGCAACAAGTACTACAGAGATGCTTCTGCAGTATCGGGCAATACTTACTACTATAAGCTCCGTGCGGTAGATGGCGGTGTTAAGTCTCAGTTCAGCGCTTATGATGAGCAGGTCTGCGACTGCAAGGCTCCCGTTCCGTCTCTGTCCATCAATGCATCCACAGGTAAACCCGTCCTGACATGGGATGCGGTTTCCGGTGCATCCAAGTACGAAGTTTACCGTGCGACAAGCAAAAACGGCACTTATACAAAGATGTATACGACAGAGAACACAAGCTACACCAACACAAGCGCTTATGTCGGCTATACATACTACTATAAGGTAAAGGCGATCAACAAGAAGACCAGCTACGGCAACAGCGCATTCAGTGAGATCAAGACGATCACCTGCGACTGTGCAAGACCCGTTGTATCGATCAGCCTCTCTTCTGCAGGCAAGCCCAGACTGAAGTGGAGCGCTGTATCGGGTGCTTCGAAGTATGAGATCTACCGTGCGACAAGCAAGTACGGCACATACACAAAAACTTATACAACGACGAACACATCCTATACAAACACAGGTGCTAAGGCAGGCACGACCTATTACTACAAGGTCAAGGCGATCTGCAAGCGTTCCAGCTACGGCAACAGCGCATACAGCCTGATCGATTCGATCAAATCCAAGTAAATAAAAGAAGAACCCCGATGCATTTCGGGGTTCTTTTTTGGTAGTTGCTCTTTTTTCTTTAATTTTTCCTGTTATAAAAGCCTCAGATTTCCGAGGCTTTAAACATAAAGCGTAATGAATCAGTTTGAAATGTCATAGGCAACTTTATACATATAATTGTTGAAGTCCTTTTTCATAACGATGGCTTCTTCGATGGGGATAGCGCAGAGCTGGGCATTTCTATAGCAGACAACGGTATTTGCATTTCCGCTGACGAGCTGTTCAACCGCAAAATGTCCCATTCTGGATGCCATAACGCGGTCGCGTGCAGTGGGACTGCCGCCGCGCTGGATATGACCGAGGATGGTCACGCGGGCATCAAGCCCCGTTTCTTTCTCGATGCGTGCGGCGATATCGGGCGTCTTGCCGACACCTTCTGCGACGATGATCAGGAAATGATGTTTTCCATGATACTTTCCTTCGCGGATCTTTTCGAGAACGTCGGATTCAAAGTCAAAGCTTTTTTCAGGGATAAGTGTCGCAGTAGCGCCGACGGAAAGGCCGATATAGATCGCGAGATGACCGGCATGGCGTCCCATGACTTCAACGACGGAAACGCGTTCGTGGGATTGCATCGTATCTGCTAGACGGTCGATAGCATCGATTGCTGTGTTTGCTGCGGTGTCAAAACCGATCGTATAATGTGTACAGCTGATATCGTTGTCGATGGTAGCAGGGATACCGATGACGGGGATACCTGCTTGGGAAAGCTTTTCTGCTCCTCGGAAAGTACCGTCACCGCCAATCACGATCAACCCGTCGAGTCCGAGGTACTTGCAGGCGCTGACACCTTTTTCGATGCCTTCGGGTGTCTTGAACTCTTCGCAGCGCGCGGTATAAAGCGTTGTGCCGCCTCGGTTCAGGATTCCGTCGACTGAGCGTGCGTTCATTTCCACTACATCTGTGTGCAGCAGACCGCTGTATCCGCGGTGGATGCCAATGGGGATGATGTTGTGGTTCATGCAGTTTCGGACGGCAGCGCGAACTGCGGCATTCATGCCCGGGGCATCTCCGCCGCTCGTTAGGATGCCGATCCTACGTAGCGTGTTTTTCATAGTGTCCTCCAATTATTCATTTCTATCTGTATTTTGGTTTATGCTAAGTTAAAAAACACAAATCGCCCTCTTTAAAGGGCGATAAACATAAGTGTGATCCCTACGATAAGCAGGAACAACGAAACGAAACCGAATTTCGCATAGTACTTTTTCTGTTCTTTCGAGAGCGAGATGTTCTTCTTGAAGCCGCCCCAGCGGAGCGCATAATGGCTCAGCATATGATCGCGGAAAGCGGGGATACTTAAAAGTGCGGTATCAAGGAAGGTATGCAGCGCATTGATCATCCATAAGATGATGGGCAGCGAGAGCGTTGCAGCGATCGGGATAGTGATCGCATGGAAAACCGACACGGTGGTCGTTTCCGAAAGCAGCGAGATCGAATAGATCCCAAGGATATACAATCCCACGGGGATAAACATCGAGAGGATGTATGCAAGCATTTTCAGCAGATATACCGCAAGCTTCTGCCCGAAGGGAGGAGCATATTCAACGAGGGATTTATAAGTCTTGAATGTGTAATAGAATTCGGAGGGGTCGTATTCATCCTCAAAGATACCGAAGCGCTTGGCATCGCGGTTTTCCATAAACTGAAGGTCCTTGAGGTCGATCAGGCGGAAATACAGCGCATCGCTGAGGTTCTCGGTCGAGAGATGCTCTGTATCCGTGATGCGGATGCCCGAATATCGGATGTTATATGTTCCGCCCAGCGTCAGCTGATGGAATTGCTTGCGTGAGCGGATATACAGGCGGTGGATCTCCTGCTGACCGTCTTCTGT
>JAZRGP010000424.1:0-3526 GCA_045644225.1 Christensenellaceae bacterium
GGCGCATCTACCGACAGAGCCAGATCTTTCGCAAAGCTGATCACCGAGCTGCCCACCGCAGCAAGAAAAGAGATGCAGATAAAAGCCATCCAAAAAGAAGGTCTGCAGAGCATCTGCACAGAGGTGTAGTCCTTGCGTTCAAAGTCCTCCGCTCCTGCACTTTTCGCTGCTTTCGGCTGCGGAAGAACCGTATCTGCATCGGGTTTGCGAAGCAGAAGGCTCGCAATGATCAGTACCACACAGATCGCAGCGCCGAGGATCATGTATGTCGTTCTCCAGCCAAGAGCACTGTTGAAAAGTCGGTTCGCTGCATTGCCGAGAACCAGCGCAGACGCACCGAAGCCCATCATCAGGCAGCCCGAGCAAAAACCTTTTTTATCGGGAAACCACGCACTTACCGTTGCAATGGTCACATTATAAGCAATACCGATGCCGATGCCCGCAAGCACACCGTAGCTGATATAAAGCATCACTACAGAGGGATCGCGAAGCAGCGCCGTCAGCACAAAGCCGAGTGCAGACAGAACGCCCGCGGATATGAGCGCAACGCGGTACCCTGCTCTCTTGGAAAGCTCCGCACCAAGCAGACCGCCGATGCAGAAAAATGTCATCGCAAGCGTGAAGTTCAGAGCGAGTTCCGAGGGACCCCAGCCAAACTCAGCAGCAAGAGGCGCCTTCAGGATAGACCATGCATACAGAACTCCTGCAAACAACATGGCGATAACGCCAACGACCAGACACATCCAGCGTACAGATATGTTATCCTTTGTTTTATTCATAGTAAAAACTCCCCATATTCACTAATGTATCTATGTATTTTACTATATTTTGCCGAAAAAGTCCAGTTCATGAAGTTCCGTGCATTATCCCCTTCCAACGAAAAAAGAGCGTTCCCGAGGGAACGCTCTTTTGTTTTGTGTAATGGTTTAATTACATCATCGGATCCATACCGAGTGCGGGGTGACCCTTTTCGGAGAGGAAGCCCATCAATGTTTCGGGATCTTCAGTGATTGTTTCGTCGCCGATCATGTCAACGAAGTTTTCAATACCGTAGAGTTCCTTAGCTGTAGCGTTGAGCTTAGCAGCAACCTGATCCTTCAGAGCCTTGGGCATCCAAACGATTCTTGCTACGCCGCCTTCAGCCTTCATGAACTTCTTGGAAGCGATGAAGTGCTTGCCGTGACCCATGAAACCGGGTGTCTGCACGCCGCCGCCTGTCATGGAAGCCATTTCGGGGAATGTCATACCAAGAGGAGTCATGCCAGCGTGTTCACGGTTAACGATGATAACGCCGTTGGAGAACGGTTCGATACCGCAGATACATTCGAAGCAGCCGCAGGATGTCATCGGGTCTTCCATGATGGAGTAAAGTGTAACGCTTTCGAGAGCACCGTTGGAGTACTGCTTAACAGCGTCGTTTACTTCTACCCAACGACCGATGTTTTCGTCGATGATGTTGTCCTTCTTAACAACCTGGCAGGGACCGCTCGGGTCGAGTTCGTTTGTAGCCTTAGCGTCAAGCCACGATACTGCACCGCAGAGACCGAGACGTTCGGGAGTAACGATACAAACGTGAGAGGGAGAGAATGCCTGGCAGAGGATGCATGTGTAGAATTCGTTTACGCTTTCGTCTGTGAGGGAGAGGAGTCTCTCGTCACGCTTGTCGTAAGCTGCAACTGCTACTTCAGGACGCATCTGGTCAGCAAGAGCCTTATCTGTAACGATTGTTACCTGGCACTTGTCAACTACCTTGTCGTATTCGCTCTTAACCTTAGCATAGAGAACTTCACCGAAGTGCTTAGCGCGGAAGCCTGCATCAAATGCGGACTTGGAAACACGGATACGGATCATGTCTCTCTGACCTGTGTGCATGATACCTTCGATGCAGTTCAGCCAGCTGTGGAACTTTCTTTCGAATACGGGTTCGAAGTCAGACTGCATGGACTTACCTGCTACGTCAACGATCATGCAGAGGTTAACCTTACCGCCAACTTCGATTTCGTCGAAGTCAGGACCGATGAGTTCGATCTTGTGGTCTTCGATTTCGGAGAGTTCCTTTGTGCGAACGAGTTCGAAGCAGTTGAATCTGGAACCGTCAGCTTCAACCTGCATGTCACCCTTACGGATGATTTCGCCTTCGAATGCTGTACCGAATGCAACGGGAATGTCGATGTTTGTGATCTTGATCTTGATGCCGCGAGCTTCAAGAGCTGTTTCGTTGAAGAGTTCTGTGTTTTCCTGAACGATAAGGCTCTTGGGGATTCTCCAGATGTTTTCTGTTTCGTTTGTAACAACGGGGAAACCGAGCTGGATAGCGCCAGCGCCGAGACCAACTGTCATGTCATAGAGAGGAGCGTAAGCATTTACGAATGCCTTAACGCGCTTCATTGTGTATGCACACATACCCTGCCAGTCGCCGGGAGTGATCGCACCGAAGATGATTGCTGCACGGAGAGCAACGGATACGATGTGTGCTACGGAAGAAAGGTCATAACCGAGGGGAGCAACGCGAACGTTGAAGCCGAGTGTCATGCCCATTTCAACAGCCTGATCGATGATGCCGCCGCAGAGAGCAACGAAGATACCCTGTGTCTGGTACTTCTTGATCAGAGCAACGCCTTCTTCAGCTGTGGGAGCAGAACCGATGATAACTGCAACACCGGGGATGTCGTCTGTTACGAGCGGAACGCCGAGCTCACGGATCTGAGCGTCTGTGAAGTGACCCATAACAGGTTCTTCATAGGGAGCGCCGTCAGCCATAACGTACTTGCAAGCTTCGATAACTTCGCCGGAGAGAGCTGTTGCGATACCGCTTGTGAATACGTCGCGGACTCTCAGGTTACGTGTCATAAGGTCCTTGATTGTTGTTGTGAGAACTCTCTTCATGTCGCCGACTGTCTTGAGTTCATCTTTAATACCTGTCATTGCATAGAGGCAGGGCAGGCCGTAAGCAGTGTGGGGGAAGCCAAATTCTTTGTCTTCGCCGAACTTCGCGATGACTTCGTCAACGCTTTTCACTGCGATTTCATACATATCATCCGATCCACGGAAAACTCTATCAATAAGTGTCATTGAAAACCTCCATTATTATTCCGCCTTCGCGGTGTTTTGATCCATGATCTCCTTGATCTTTTTCACTTCTTCTACAACCTGTTCGGAGAAATCGTAGGGCGATTTACCGCTGCGGTCCGCCTCGATGACGTCCGTGTTGTAGTGGATAAAGCCGAGAAGATCTTCTTTGGGGATCCGTTCTTTTATATAATTCTCATCGTCTGTGTTTCTGACTTTATTCGCAACTACGCGAACCTGCTTGACACCCAGGTCTGCAGCGAGCTGCTTGACCTTCTGATAAGTCTGAATACTTCTCGCGCCGGGTTCGATCACAACGATGAACTGATCCATAAAGCTTGCCGTGCCTCTTGCGAGGTGTTCCAGGCCTGCTTCCATGTCCATGATGACAACGTCTTTCTTACGCAGCACCATGTTGGAGAGGATCGCTTTGATCATTACATGCTCGGGGCAGACA
>JAZRGP010000425.1:0-6775 GCA_045644225.1 Christensenellaceae bacterium
GCGTATGAGCGCAAGGATAAAACATTATGGTCGCACAAGACCGCCGGCGACAGACCCAAGGTATATACTGCACAGTATGACTTCGCGGAAGCGGAATTCGTTGCGGGGGAGAGATCCAAGCTGAAATCCGACGGCAGAGACTATTCCGACTTTGCAGTGGTTTACCGCACGCATACACAGTCCCGTGCGCTGGAAGAAAAGCTCAGGGTATACGGTATTCCTTACCGCATTTACGGCGGTATCAGCTTCTATGACCGCAAGGAGATCAAGGATATGATCGCATATCTTTCTCTTGTGGATAATCCCGATGCGGATACATCGCTGCTGCGCATTCTGAACGTGCCGAAGCGCGGGATCGGCGATGCGACAGTTGCGAAGCTGATGGCATATGCGCAGGAACACGAAGCAAGCCTTCTTGAGGCGATCTATGCTGCGGATCAGTTTATCGGCGGTGCGGCTGCGCTCAAGATCGAAAGCTTCCGCAAATGCTATGATGCGATGGTAGAGGCATACAATAATTCCGATACACTGAGCGGATTTGTTGAAGATGTATATAAGCTCTCGGGCTATCAGGCAATGCTGATGGAGAGCAAGGATGCGGAAAATCAGGCACGCATGGAGAATATGGAGGAACTGATGAACACCGCGGCGACCTTTGAAGATTCCGACGAGGAGCACGACCTTACGGAGTTCCTTTCCAGCATTTCGCTCATCACGAGCATCGATACGATGACTGAGGAAGGCGCTGTTACGCTGATGACGCTGCACAGTGCAAAAGGTCTTGAATTCAATACGGTATTTATGGTAGGCATGGAGCAGGGGCTTTTCCCTGCGCGCAGAAGCCTTGAAGAAAAGAAACTCGATGAAGAACGCAGACTCTGCTACGTTGGCGTAACGAGAGCGAAGGAGCTGCTTTACCTGACGAATGCGGAAGAGCGCACGCTTTACGGTGAGCGCCGCAGATGCATCCCGTCGCAGTTCCTTGATGAGATCCCGCCGCAGATGCTGGAGAACATCACACCCAAGCCCGAAAAGCCGAAGCTTGCGCAGGAATCCGCTCCGAGACCGCAGCACAGCATCCGCCCGAAGGTGGAATTCAAACCCAAGGCAACGGAGAAGGATGCATCCGCTTTTGCGGTCGGCATGACGGTCGAGCATGCGAAATTCGGCAGAGGTCAGATCAAGAGCCTCGTCAAAGCAGGCGGAAATACCGTTGCGGTAGTGGGCTTCCCCGATGCGGAAAGAAAGATGATCCTGGAGTTTGCACCGCTGAAAATAATCGGTTGAGGTAATATAACATGGATAGAATGACAGAACTTGTTGCCATCCTGAATGAATATGCACATCAGTATTATGTTCTCGACATGCCGACAGTGAGCGATGCGGAATATGACGTACTGTATGATGAATTGCTCAGACTGGAGAAGGAGCAGGGGAGAGTTCTGCCCGATTCGCCCACTCTTCGCGTCGGCGGAGCACCGCTGGATGCATTCGAGAAGCATACACATCTTGCGCCGCTCTATAGCCTTGATAAGGCGAAGACTGCGGAAGAGCTCAACGAATGGAGAGAACGCTGCGAAAAAACAGCGGGCATGCAGGAATATTCCCTGGAATATAAGTTCGACGGCATTACGATCAACCTGACCTATGAAGGCGGCAACCTTGTCGGAGCGGCTACACGAGGCGACGGTATTACGGGCGAACAGATCCTTGCGCAGGTGCGTACGATCAGCTCGATCCCGCTTTCCGTTCCGTTTCAGGGCAGGATGGAGGTACACGGAGAGGCGATCATGCGGCTTTCCGTACTGGAGAAGTATAACGAAACTGCGAAGGAGCCGCTGAAAAACGCGCGCAATGCCGTTGCAGGTGCGCTCCGTAATCTCGATCCCTCCGTCACGGCAGAACGTAAGCTGGACGCATTCTTTTACAATATCGGCTATATCGAAGGAAAAACATTCAAAAACCACTTTGAGATGATCGATTTTCTGCAGGAAAACCGATTCAAGATCAGTGAATATGAGCGCAGATATACGGATTTTGATGCGCTGATCACTGATGCTGCGCAGGCAGGAGATGACCGCGGAAAGCTGGATTTCCTTATTGACGGCATGGTCATCAAGATCTCTGATTTTTCCGCACGGGAAGAACTCGGCTATACGCAGAAGTTCCCGCGGTGGGCGATCGCATATAAATTTGCCGCTGAGGAAATGACGACGGTCGTGGAAAACGTCAACTGGGACGTCGGCAGAACGGGTAAGCTTACACCTACGGCAGAGCTTGCGAGCGTAGATATCGGCGGTGTGACCGTGCGCCGTGCGACGCTCAATAACTATGAGGATATCATGCGCAAGCGCGTTCGCCTCGGTTCGCGTGTATTTATCCGCAGAAGCAACGACGTTATCCCGGAGATCCTCGGTGCGGCGGTGGAGGATGATACTCTGCCCATGATCGAGAAGCCCACGCATTGCCCTGCATGCGGAACAGAGCTTGAGGAGATCGGTCCGAACCTCTTCTGTCCGAATACGCTCTCCTGCAAACCGCAGCTCGTCATGCGCATGGTGCATTATGTATCCCGCGATGCGATGAACATCGAGTCGCTCTCGGAAAAGACTCTGGAACTGCTCTTCCGCGAGCTGGAAGTATCCAATATTGCGGAGCTCTATGAGCTGACCCGCGAGCAGCTGATGACGCTGCCGGGATTCAAGGAAAAGAGAGCGGACAACATCATCACGAGCATCGAAAACTCCAAAAATCCCGAGCTTGCGGAATTCGTCTTTGCTTTGGGCATCAACAATGTCGGCAAAAAGACCGCGAAAGATCTCGCGGAGCGCTACGGAACATTCGAAAATATCAAAAAAGCTACTCTGGAAGAACTCGTTGAGATGCGCGATATCGGCGAAGTCGTCGCGGAATGCATCGTGGATTTCTTCAAGAGAGAGCAGGTAATAGCGACGCTGGAACGTCTGGAAAAGAACGGTGTGAAGCCGAGAGATTTTGTGAAGGCGGAAGGCGTATTCTCGGGCAAGAACGTGGTCATCACGGGTACGCTCGAAAACTATAAGCGCGCTGAGGCACAGGCGGCCGTCGAGGCGCATGGCGGAACGGTGCAGAGCGCCGTCGCTAAGACAACGGACTATCTGATCGCGGGCGAAAAGGCAGGCTCAAAGCTTGCAAAAGCCGAAAAGCTCGGCATCGCGGTGCTCAGCGAACAGCAGTTCATGGAAATGATCGGTAATGCATAAAATAATGTGGGGCAGGCTGATATCAGCCTGCCCCTTGGGGAAATGATGAGAAAAATATAAGGTAGTTATTGGGAAACGATTCTTATATTCGGTGTACGGTCACGGGAGAGTTCCTTCTGAATGGAATGCAGGATCTTTTCGCTGCGGCTCTCGAGGTCCTTTAAAGAACTGCGGTAAAGAAAGGCGGTCTTTTCGGCAACGGATCGCTCGTGTTCTGCATCTTTGACGATCTGCTCCGCACGGACGTGTGCATCGCGGATGATCTCGGCAGAGCGCTTCTGTGCCTCCATCAAGGCATTGACCATTTCGTTCTTATATTGCTCGAGTTCGGATATCTTTTTTGCGAGCAGGGCATTATCCTCGCGCAGCTGCGTAATGCGTTCCTTCTGATTTTTGATCACGGATTCGTATTCGCTGCGGATATCGTTTTTGGATTCAGCGGCATGTTTGATCCTTTGTTTCATTCTCGGTCCCTCCGTTTCGTACCTTGTGACCATAGATTACCATGTTTATTCTGCGGAGAGTGTCGAACAGACCGAGCAAAACCCGAAAAGATTGTCGAACACGAAAAAAATTTAAAATGAGTTTGTTGTAATCTGCATACAAAATCTTTATAATATAATACAATGTATTGAAATTTGTCAGGAGTGTATAAGAATGCTGCGTGATACATACGCTGAAATAAATCTGAATCATCTGGAATATAACATCGCAACGCTCAGAGCGGCGGCGGATAAACCGCTGATGGCGGTCGTCAAGGCTGACGGCTATGGCCACGGTGCGCCGCAGGTCGCGAAGAAAGCCTGGGAATGCGGTATTGAATGGATGGCGGTCTCCAATCCCGATGAGGCGCTGGAGATCAGGGAGATCTGCCCTGAGGCAAGGATCCTTGTGCTTTCCTCTGTTCTGGATAAGGCGTGTGAACAGATGACCGAATTCGGCATCTCCGTAGCGGCATACCTCCCCGAACATATCGCGGCAATGCAGAAGGCTGCGGAGACAGTCGGTAAGCCTGCACTCGTGCATCTGAAGGCTGATACGGGCATGGGCAGAATCGGCTTTGCGACGGATGAAGAACTGGAAGCAGTCCTCAATGAACTGAAGGCATGTCCCGATGTCGTTTGCGAAGGTCTTTTCACACACTTTGCAACGGCAGACGAAGCGGACCTTTCCTTTGCGAAAGCGCAGCTCAAACGCTATAACGAGATCCGCGAGAAGGTACTCGCAGCGGGGTTCACACCGATCTGCCATGCGGCAAACAGTGCTGCGACGGTCAGCCTGCCCGAAGCTCATTTTGACCTCTGCAGAGAGGGTATCGCAATGTATGGCTACGCACCTTCGGGTGAGATCAACATGAAAGGGATCGTGCTGAAGCCTGTTATGACGCTGAAGAGCTATATTTCGCACATCAAGACGGTCCACAAGGGCGACTCCGTCAGCTACGGCAGGATCTACATTGCTGAAGAAGACCGCGTCATCGCGACGGTCCCCGCGGGATATGCGGACGGATACTTAAGAGCACTTTCCGGAAAGGGCTTTGCGGTCGTAAACGGCAGCCGAGCAGAGCAGGTCGGCAGAGTCTGTATGGACCAGACGATGTTCGACGTAACGGGAATGGATGTCAAAGTAGAAGACGAGATCGAGCTTTTCGGTGAAAATGTTCCTGCGGATCAGCTTGCTTCGCTTGCAGGCACGATCAGCTACGAACTGCTGACGGGCATCACCAAGCGCGTACCGCGTGTATATATCGGAGAATAAGTTTTCGCATTTTGTGCTTTACATTTGTGCGAAAAAAAAGTAATATAGAATCAAGCGTGAAACACGCGTGAAACATTTTTGTGAGGTTAAAGTTTTGAGAGTGATCGCAGGCAGCGCTAAGGGGATCCACCTGGATGCGCCGGAGGGGCTTTCCACACGCCCTACGACGGATAAAACGAGGGAAGCGATCTTCGGGTCTCTGCAGTTTGTGATCCGCGATGCAGTTTGTCTCGACCTTTTCGCAGGCTCGGGCGCAATGGGCATCGAGGCACTTTCCCGCGGAGCAAGCCGATGCGTTTTCGTGGATATCGACCGCAAGGCGATCAGCATCATCCGAAAGAACCTCGCGGCATCCCGCGTGAACGGTGCGGAAGTTCTGCAGATGGGCTATGAGCAGGCGATCGGTCGGCTGAATGAAAAGTTTGACTTTATCTTCATCGATCCGCCGTATGCATCGGGTTTCTATCAGAAAGCGGTCGATCTGATCCTGGAGAAGGATCTGCTTGCCGAAGACGGCAGGATCATCGCGGAGCATGACGGAAGCCTGCAGCTGACAGGCATCTGTGAACTGAAGACCAAGCGCTACGGCAAGTCTTTTGTCAGTCAGTTTGCAAAGGAGGATGAGGAATAATGCTTTGTCTGTTTCCCGGCAGCTTTGATCCGCCGACACTGGGACACAAGGATATGATCCTGCGTTCCGCGAAGCTCTGCGACAAGCTGATCATCCTGCTGCTCAATAACTGCAAAAAGAAATACCTCTATCCCGTTGAAAAGCGCATGGAGATGCTCGAACGCATCACAGCGGAGATGGATAACATCGAGATCAGGGCGTTCGACGGAATGCTGGTGGATTTTGCAGCGGAGGTCGGCGCTGATGCCGTGATCCGCGGGATCCGCAATGAGCAGGATTATGCATACGAACGCGATATGGCATACTATAACCGTGAACTCGGCAATGTAGAGACGATCTTTCTGCCGTCGAAGATGGCGCTCGCTGCAGGCAGCTCCAGCGGTGTAAGAGAAGTGCTTCTCTTCGGAAAGAGCGCAGAGGGATTTGTTCCCGAAGAAATACTGGAACTTTTATAACTGTTGAAAATCGCTCAGGCGAATGTGAATATGAAAAATTACTTGGAGGACGAAATGGAAACTGTAGATATTTATGCTTTGCTGGATGAATTGCAGGAGGAGATCGATCTTGCGAAAAATGTACCGTTTTCAAAGAATAAGTCTGTAGAACCCGAAGTCATCAACGAGATCATTCAGGATATCAGAGCAGCGCTCGACGATACACTGGAATACTCCAGAAAAGTCGAAGAAGAAAAGAACACGATCCTTACGGAAGCTCAGAACGAAGCTGACAGCATCATCAGACGTGCGCAGGCTGATGCACAGGCGATGATCAACGAGAGCAACGTTGTAAAGGCAGCTCAGGATCAGGCACAGAAGATCGTCGACAAGGCGAAGCAGAAGGCAGCTGAAGTCAAGAAGATCGCAGTTGAATATGCTGACGATATCTTTGCTGACCTTGACGAATATTACAAGGACAGCCTGAATCTCCTCAAGGAGAACCGTACACGCCTCAGCAGCAAGTCCGCTGAATGATCGGAACGGAATAATAAAAAGCCACCCGCGCGGGGATGATCTGCAGCGGATGGCTTTTTTGTATCGTAAAACCACTCGTTAGACGAGTGGTTCGGTGAAAGCCTACTGGCGATAATGAAAAAAGAACTCCCTTTGGTATAATGAACTTGCGGTCTGCCAACTGCAAGAAAAAA
>JAZRGP010000426.1:0-7446 GCA_045644225.1 Christensenellaceae bacterium
GATTATGCAGAAAAGACGTTTGAACCCAAGCATATCGTGCTTGACGGTATTTCCATGGGTGCTGCGACGGTGCTTATGGCTTCTCCGATGGACCTCGGCGATAAGCTTCGCTGCATCGTTGCGGACAGTGCGTTTTCTTCTCCGCGTGAGATCATCGCGAATGTTGCGAAGAAGACTTACGGCGTCCCCGAGCATCCTGCTGTGGATCTGATCGGATGGTATGCGAAGAAACTTGCGAAATACGATATCAATCTTTCGACTGCAGAGTGCGTTAAAAACAGCAGATATCCCATTCTGTTCGTGCACGGTCAGGCGGATAGCTTTGTGCCGTGTTATATGACGGAACGTGCATATGATGAATGCATTTCGGAGAAATATATTGAGATCGTAGAAGGTGCGGACCACGGGATGAGCTATATCAAGGAACCCGAACGCATCGCAAAAGCAATCAGAAAATTTTTTGAACAATATGTAAAGTGAGAGAACAGTATGTCTGAAATCAGAAAACTTGTTATCCCTGCTGCGGGGCTGGGAACACGGTTTCTGCCCGCAACTAAGGCACAGCCCAAGGAAATGCTGCCCATCGTGGACAAACCCACGATCCAGTATATCGTAGAAGAAGCTGCAGCCGCAGGGATCGAAAAGGTGCTGATCGTGATCGGCAAAACAAAAGGATCGATCGAGGAGCACTTCAGCCGTTCGACAGAGCTGGAAACAGAGCTGATGCGTACGGGAAAAACAGCGATGCTGGATGAAGTATGCAGGATATCCGATCTCGTTGAGATCGAATTTGTGACGCAGGAAGAGCCTCTCGGGCTTGGTCATGCGATCCTCTGTGCCAAGGATTTTGTCAAAAACGAACCCTTTGCGGTCATCCTCGGTGACGATGTCGTCTATGCGGAGACCCCTGCGATCGGTCAGCTGATCGCTGCTTATGGCTCTATGGAAAGGAGCGTTGTCGGTATCCAGCCCGTTGCCGTTGAGGATATCCCGAAATACGGGATCGTCGCAGGAACGGGAGTAGGGGATAACCTCTACAAGCTGACGGATATCGTAGAAAAACCCAAGCAGGAGGATGCACCCTCGAATTTTGCGGTGCTCGGAAGATATGTTTTCACGCCTGCGATCATGCAGGAGCTTGAAAACACCAAGCGCGGCAAGGATGGCGAGATCCAGCTGACGGATGCGATCCGTACGCTGATGGAGAAAGAGGATGTTTATGCATTCGAATTCGAAGGCAAGCGCTATGACCTCGGCGACAAGCTCGGCTTCCTGAAGGCGACCGTTGAATTTGCGCTGCGGAGAGACGATCTTTCCGAGCAGTTCGGCGAATACCTGATGGGCATCGCGAAAAACTTCATGGTATAACCAAAACGGTATCTGTGATATAGTAAACATACGGAAATTTATGAAATCAATGCGAAAGGAAAACGAATCATGATCAGAAAAGCTAACATTGTGAAAGCGGAAGGTTTAGCAGGAGGAAAGGGTACTGCTGAGATCCATCATATCGTAACTGCGGAAGAACTCGGCGGTGCAGGAAGAATGTACGCAAAGGTAGCGCTGAAGCCGGGCGCAAGTGTTGGCTGGCACCGTCACACGGGTGAAACAGAGCCCTATTATATTCTTTCCGGCAACGGTATTTTTACGGATGATGACGGAACAAAATCGGAAGTTGGCTGCGGTGACTGCTGCGTTATCAATGCAGGTCAGTGCCATTCCATCGAAAACAATTCCGAAACAGAGGATCTTGTATTCATGGCATTGATCCACAATGTATTTCAGTAATTGAACGCTTTAAGGCGAGGGGAAGTTCACCTCGCTTTTTTTTAGTTTTCGGGAGATTTTTGCGGTGCAGAGCGACCTTCTTTTCATGGGCATACATTTCATTCGTATCATTTGGAAAAAATTATAAAGTTTTTTTATCATGAAAAGTCATAACTGCAAAAAATCCCTTTGTTATGCGAAAAACAAATGACCGTACATTTCAGGATGATTAAAATGCTTCTTGACAAATCTGTTACATACATTTAAAATTTACAGTGTATATTTATAGTGGCGGCAGTATAGCTGCTGACAGGAGATCGAATGGACTACAGAAACATCGACACAGAGGAACTCGTTAAGCAGATCCTTTGTGAAGTACAGGCGAAAATTAAATATTCGGCTGAGCAGGATGAGCAGATCGAAGGAACGATGGCGCTCTTTACAGCGTTTGTTCCGTCGCGTCATGCTTGTGCGAAAAAGCTCGTCAGCCTGTACGGCGGCGGGATCGACTGTGCGCTCTTTAATGGCGTAAGTTTTTCCGCTCCGGGGTTCCATGCGATCGAGATCCGCGATGAGGACGATCGGGAACAGCTGATGGACCTGCTCGCGGGAAAGAAGGACATCGTTCTCGTGACACCCAAGCTCAGCATGCTTTACCGCCTTGCGGAAGGCAACGACGAAGGCTTTATCGAGCAGGCGTTCTTAAGACCGCTGCTCTGGGGCAGAAACGTGACCATCCTTCTGGACTTCGATATCCCGCGCTTCAAGCGTGCGACCTTCTTTGAAAGAGTTGTGGATTCCATCGATGTGCTGACGAACATGGGCGTGCGCATCGAGGCATACAAGCCCTCCAGAGACGGTATGGACATCGCAGAGGTCAAGACGCTCGTAACGGAGATGGATGTACTGGATGCCTATAAGAACGGCTCTAAACGCATCATCTGCGATAAGAATGCGGTGATCACACCGCTGGCTAAGGACAAGGCTCAAGAGCTGGACGTAAAGATAGACTGGTGAAGATATGACAGTAGGCATCGTAAAAGGAACGGTAGTCAGCTCCACGAAATGCAAACAGCTTGACGGCTGGAAGCTGCTGATCGTGCAGCCGATCGACCTGGAAACAATGAAAGAAAAGGGACAGCACGTTGTCGTATTCGACGGCGTTGGCGCAGGCGAAGGCGAGATCGTCATCTGCGTCGGCGGCAGCTCCTCGAGAGCGTGCGAAGAAACCAAGACAGCTCCTGCGGATATGACCCTGCTTGCGATCATCGATACGATCGACCTCAAGGGTAAGCGCACTTATGAGAAATATCAGAACAGAGGTTGAGATATGACGATTGGACGTGTATGCGGCAATATTGTTAGCACAAGAAAAGCAGAAAGACTGAACGGATTCAAGATCCTTCTCGTTCAGCCGATCAGCCTTGATACATTCGAGGATAAAGGCGCGCCTTTTGTAACGCTGGATGGCGTCGGCGCAGGCGATGGGGAAGTGGTCATGTGTGTATCGGGCAGCTCCTCCCGACAGACAGACGTATCCGACGGCAAGCCCGTCGATAACCTGATCGTTGCGATCATCGATTCCATCGATATTCAGGGCAAGAGAATGTTCGACAAGGCAGATCCTTCGGTCGGACCCGAAAAATAATTGAGTATATAACAGATTAAGACATAGATAAAGAAACGAGGAAACGAAAAATGAGCTTTACAGACGAACAAATCAGATCCATTATTCGTGAAACAGTATCCAAGATCATGAGCAGCGAAGCGATGACATTCAGCGGCAATCAGGGTTGTCTCTTTGATGACGCGAACGATGCTATCGCAGCAGCTAAGGCAGCTCAGGCTAAGCTGATGATGCTTTCTCTTGAAAAGCGCGGTCAGCTCGTAGAAGCTATGAGAGCTTCCGCAGTTGAGAATGCAGAATATCTTGCACGCCTTGCACATGAAGAAACAGGCTACGGCAGAGTCGAAGACAAGATCGTTAAGAATATCCTTTCCGCACAGAAGACACCCGGCATCGAAGACCTTGAAACACAGGCTTTCTCCGGTGATGACGGTCTCACACTTGTGGAATCCGCTCCCTACGGTGTAATCGGTGCGATCACACCTTCCACAAACCCGACATCCACAGTCGTAAACAATGCGATGAGCATGATCGGCGCAGGCAATGCTGTTGTATTCAACCCGCATCCCGCTGCAAAGCACTGCTCTCAGGAAGCTATGAGACTCATGAACGAGGCGATCGTTGCTGCAGGCGGCCCCGATAACCTCATCACATGTGCTAAGGATCCCGACCTCAAGTCTTCCGACATCATCATGAGCCACCCCGATATCAAGATGCTCGCAGTAACAGGCGGCGAAGGTATCGTTAAGGTCGCTATGAGATCCGGCAAGAAGGCAGTCTGCGCAGGCCCCGGCAACCCGCCCGTAATCGTAGACGAAACTGCTGATATCCCGAAGGCTGCTTCCGACATCGTAGAAGGTTCCTCTTTCGATAACAACATCATGTGCTTCGAAGAAAAGGAATGCTTCGCAGTAGCATCCATCGCAGATCAGCTCATGGACGAAATGGTCAAGAATAACTGCGTACGCATCTACGGCGCAGACATCGATAAGGTAAGAAACACTGTCCTCATCAACAAGGACGGCAAGTGGATCATCAACCGTAAGTTCGTCGGCAAGAACGCAAACTTCATCCTGCAGGCAGCAGGCATCCCCTGCGCAGGCGATCCTCGCCTTGTTATCTGTGAAGTTGACAAGGATCATCCCTTCGTACACGTTGAAATGATGATGCCCGTTCTCGGTATCGTCAGATGCGAAGATTTCGAAGTAGCGCTTGCTGAAGCATACCGTGCAGAAAACGGCTGCTGGCACTCCGCTATGATCCACTCCACAAACGTCAAGAGACTTTCCAAGGCGGCTAAGGTCATGAACACGACCATCTTCGTTAAGAACGGTCCCTCTTCCGCAGGTCTGGGCTTCGGCGGCGAAGGCTTCTCCACGCTGACGATCGCAACACCCACAGGCGAAGGTCTGACATCTGTAAGAACATTCACAAGAAAGAGACGCTGCGTACTCCGCGGTGATTTCAGAATCATCTGAGGTTAAGAAATAATGGCAGATTTCATTGAAAGCATCCGCAACGCCGGTGTTATCGGTGCAGGCGGTGCAGGCTTCCCGACGCATGTTAAAGTAAACTGCAAGGGCAAAGCCGAATATATCATCGCGAACGGCGCGGAATGTGAACCGCTGCTGCGCGTCGACCAGCAGGTCATGGCGCTGCACGCAGACAAGGTCGTCGCAGGTATCCTTGCAGTCAAGGAATATACCGAAGCAAAGCATGCCGTTATCGCGCTGAAAGAGCATTATCACGATGCAGTTGCGGCTCTTGAAAAGGCTGCAAAGGGCAAGGGCGTTGAGATCCGCACATTCGACAGCTACTATCCGCTGGGCGATGAACAGCAGCTCGTATATGAGATCACGGGCAGAGTCGTTCCCACGGGCGGTCTTCCGCTGGATGTCGGTGCGGTCGTAAACAACGTCAGCACGCTGATCAATATCGCAAACGCACTCGAGGGCAAGCCCGTTACCGATAAGTACGTAACAGTCGGCGGTGCGGTAAAGAACCCCGTAACAGTATGCGTTCCGCTCGGAACACCGATCTGCGAACTCCTGAAGTTTGCAGGCGCTCCTGCGGATATGCAGAATTACACGATCGTCCTCGGCGGTCCCTGCATGGGCAAGCTCACGAAGGATATCAACACTCCCGTAACAAAGACAACGGGCGGTGTGCTCGTGATCCCGAACGATCATCCGCTGATCCGCAAGAAAAAAGCTGATCCCGAACGCGATGCGAAGCTCGCTCTCGCGGTTTGCTGCCAGTGCATGCAGTGCACGCAGCTTTGCCCGAGAAACGCGCTGGGACTCAATGTTCAGCCGCATAAGGCAATGCGTGCTGCGGCATATAACGACGGCAGTCTGCTCGGTGATGTCAACGGCATCTTCTCCTGCTGCGACTGCGGTGTATGCAGCTACTACGCATGTAACTTCGGTCTTTCTCCCTCCCGCATGATGCAGCGCCTCAAGGGTGCGCTCGTTGCGAACGGAGTTCGTCCGAAGAAAGAAGTTTACGGTGAGATCGATCCTGCGATCGATATGAAGCGCGTGCCTACAGGCAGGCTGATCGCAAGACTGGGCATCTCCGAATGGGATGTTCCCGCACCCGTAACAAACGCAGATCTCGAAATTAAGAAAACCGTTCTCTCGCTCAAGATGCACATCGGTGCTCCCGCGGTTCCCGTCGTAAAGGTCGGCGATACCGTAAAGGCAGGCGATCTTGTTGCAGAGATCAAGGAAGGCGCTCTCGGCGCACGCGTACACGCAGGTATCTCCGGTAAGGTTACTTCCGTGGACGGAGCGATCACGATAGAGGTGTAAAAACATGAATGCATTAGGTATGATCGAACTGAACAGCATCCCGAAGGGGATCGAATCCGCAGATGCGATGCTCAAGGCGGCAAATGTCGAGCTGACAACAGCTCAGGCAACATGCCCCGGCAAGTATATTGCGGTAATAGCAGGCGATGTCGGTGCGGTAAAGGCATCCGTTCAGGCAGGCGCAGAGACAGCAGGTCAGAATCTGATCGAGCAGATCGTGATCCCGAACGTTCATCCGCAGGTACTGAAGGCAGTTGCTGCATGCACTGATATCGAAACACGCGGTGCGGTCGGCATCATCGAGACATTCTCTCTCGCAGCTGCGGTTATCGCTGCAGACTCCGCAGTCAAGGCTGCGAATATCGAGCTCGTCGAAGTTCGTCTCGGCAGAGGTCTCGGCGGCAAGTCCTTCATCATCATGATGGGCGATGTTGCATCCGTAAAGGCATCCGTTCAGGCTGCTGAAGAAACCGAAGAAGTGAAAGGACTGCTCTCGGGCTCCGTCGTGATCCCGTCTCCGCATCCCGACCTCTTCAAGGCACTTGTATGATATCGCGATAAAGCGATTCAGAATAAATCAAAAATCATAAACCGATAAATTTAAAAGGAGATTTAAAAATGGTCAAAGAAGCTCTTGGTATGATTGAAACAAAAGGTCTCATCGGCGCTATCGAAGCTGCTGATGCTGCTGTAAAGGCTGCAGACGTTCGTCTGATCGGTCAGGAAAGAATCGGCTCCGGTCTCGTAACAGTAATGTTCCGCGGCGACGTAGCTGCTGTTAAGTCCGCTGTTGACGCAGGCGCTGCTGCTGCTAAGCGCGTTGGCGATCTCTATGGCGTACACGTAATCCCCAGACCCCACGACGACGTAGAAGGTATTCTTCCCACAATCAAGTAAGAGAAAAGGCAGAGCGTTAAATGTATATCGGTAAAGTGGTCGGATCTGTAGTATCCACCGTTAAAATCGAAAAATTAAAGGGAATCAAACTGCTGGTGGTGGAGCTTATCGAAGACGGTAAGCCCGCCGGCCGCATTATTGCGGGTGACGGCACAAAGCAGGCCGGCATCGGTGATTTTGTGTACCTGATGGGCTCCAAGGAAGGCTCTCTGATCTTCAGAGACGGTCTTGTGCCCTGCGATGCGGCGATCAGCGGCTTTATCGATGACTACAACGAAGTTCTTTAACAATCGAAAGGAAATTTGAAACTATGGAAAAACAGGCTCTTGGCATGGTAGAAAC
>JAZRGP010000427.1:0-1798 GCA_045644225.1 Christensenellaceae bacterium
CTGTTCCTCGCGTGGATAAGATCGTCGGTCCCGGCAATGCTTTCGTCGCAGAGGCGAAGAAGCAGGTCTTCGGTCAGGTATCCATCGACATGATCGCAGGTCCGAGCGAGATCCTCATCGTTGCAGACGGAACATGCAATCCCGCATTCGTTGCGGCGGATATGCTCTCTCAGGCAGAGCACGACAAGATGGCGAGCGCTGTGCTTGTGACGGACAGCATGGAGCTTGCGGTGCAGGTTCAGGCAGAGCTTGAGCGACAGATCCCGCTGCTGCCGAGAAACGAGATCGCGAGAACATCCATCGATGACAACGGCAAGATCATCGTCGCGGAGGATATCCTGCTTGCGATCGATATTTCCAATGAGATCGCTCCCGAGCATCTCGAACTCTGCATGGACAATCCCTTCGATTATCTCGATAAGATCAAGCACGCAGGCTCGATCTTCCTCGGAAAATACTGCCCCGAAGCGCTCGGCGATTATTTCGCAGGTCCCAACCATACGCTCCCCACGAGCGGCACGGCACGCTTCTCCAATCCGCTTTCCGTGGATGATTTCGTGAAGAAGTCGCAGTTTTCCTATTATACAGCGGATGCGCTTAAGAAGGTTTCCGATAAGATCGCATATTTTGCGAGAAAAGAAGGGCTTGATGCGCACGCAAGAAGCACAGAGATCAGATTTGAGGATGACAGAAAATGAGTCGTTTTTTCAGTAAAAAATACAGCGAGCTGGAGGCATATACTCCCGGTGAACAGCCGCAGGATATGCAGTATATCAAGCTCAATACAAATGAATCGCCCTATCCGCCTTCTCAAGGTGTTGAGGCGGCGGTGAAGGAAGAGGCAGGCAAGCTTCGCCTGTATTCCGACCCGACCTGCCGCAGCCTAACGGAGCTGGTAGCGCAGCGCTATGGCGTGGATTTCGATCAGGTGCTCGTAACGAACGGTTCGGATGAGATCCTGAACTTTGCCTTTATGGCATACGGTGATGATGAACATCCCTTTGCGTTCCCTGCGATCACTTACGGTTTCTATCCCGTTTTTGCAAAGCTCAATGGCATCCCTTATAAGGAGATCCCGCTGAGAGATGATTTCACGATCGATATCGAGGATTATATCGGCATCGGCATGAACATCGTCATCGCAAATCCCAATGCACCGACGGGCATCTCGCTGACACTGGAGCAGATCGAAAAGATCCTCGCAGGCAACCCGGATAATATCGTCATCATCGACGAAGCATACATCGACTTTGGCGGAACGAGCAGCCTGCCGCTGCTTGAGAAATACGGGAACCTGCTCGTCACGCAGACCTTCTCGAAATCCCGCTCTATGGCAGGTGCGAGACTCGGCTACGGCATCGGCAGCAAGGAACTGATCGCGGATCTCAATACCATCAAGTATTCCACGAATCCTTATAACATCAACCGCATGAGCATGGCAGCAGGCGCTGCGGCGCTCCGTGAGGATGACTATTATATGGAAAACTGCCGAAAGATCGCGGCGACGAGAGAATACACGAGGGAAAAGCTCGCTGAGCTGGGATTCGATGTACTGCCCTCGGATGCAAACTTCCTGTTTGTCAGAAGTGACCGCATTTCGGGCGATATGCTTTATACAGAACTCAAGAGCAGGGGAGTGCTCGTAAGACACTTCTCGCGTGAAGATATCAAGGACTATAACCGCATCACGATCGGAACGCCCGAGCAGATGGAACGGTTGCTTGCTGAATTGCGTAATATCGTTGGATAAGAGAAGTGGCATCAGAGGCTATAGAAAATGAAAAAAGTATGTTCGTTT
>JAZRGP010000428.1:0-2722 GCA_045644225.1 Christensenellaceae bacterium
CGGTGAAATGTTCGCAGACGGCGGCGCAAGCGCGATCTGGGGCTCCTATGTCCGTTACATCGGTGCAGGCGCCCTCGCAGCAGGCGATATCATCAGCCTCATCCAGTCCCTCCCGCTCATCGTCCGCACATTCGTCGGTGCGATCAAGGGCATGAAGGGCGGCAACAGCAGCAGTCAGCTCCGCACAGAGCAGGACATCAGCATGAAGATCGTTATCATCGCGATCATCATCCTCACGCTGCTCGTATGGCTGGTTCCCGCAATTCCCGTATCTCTGATCGGTGCGATCATCATCGTTATCTTCGGCTTCTTCTTTGCTACGGTATCCTCCCGTATGGTAGGTATCGTCGGCAGCTCCAATAACCCTGTATCCGGCATGGCGATCGCTACACTGCTCATCGCTACGCTCATCCTCAAGGCTACAGGCGACACCGGCGCTCACGGTATGCGCGGTGCTATCGCGATCGGTTCCATCATCTGCATCGTTGCAGCGATCTCCGGCGATACATCTCAGGACCTTAAGACAGGCTTCCTCCTCGGCGCAACTCCCAAGAAGCAGCAGATCGGTGAGATCATCGGCGTTGTTGCTTCCGCTCTTGCGATCGGCGGTACGCTCTATCTCCTCGATGCAGCATGGGGCTTCGGCGGCGAAGAGCTCTCCGCTCCTCAGGCTTCTCTCATGAAGATGATCATCGAAGGCGTTATGGAAAACAACCTCCCCTGGGGTCTCGTATTCATCGGCGTATTCATCGCAGTTATCGTTGAAGTTCTCGGCGTTCCCGTTCTTCCCTTCGCGATCGGCGTATATCTCCCCGTTCACCTCAATGCTTGCATCATGGTCGGCGGTCTCGTACGTCTGTTCTTCGACAGAATGAAGAAGCGTGAAGAAGCAGAAAAGAACCGCATCGTCAACGACGGTATCCTCTTCTGCTCCGGTATGATCGCAGGCGAAGGTCTCGTCGGCATCGTACTCGCACTGTTCGCAGTATTCGGCATCGACTCCGCACTTAACATCTCCGGCATGCTGAACCTGCCCGCAAGCATCGCGAACATCGCAAGCCTTGCAGTATTCGCTCTCGTGGTACTCTCTCTCCTGAAGTTCACGATCTGGAAAAAGGCGAAGAAACAGTAATGAGAAGAAAGAAAAAAGAAGTCATCTCCAAAAACTATCTCCTGCGCATCCCCGTGCGTCCCTGCGGTCTCAACTGGAACGCAGACGACAACGGCATCGTAACGCTGGAGATCGAGAATAAGGGCTTTCTGAAGCGCATCACGCAGCTGCTTCTCTTAAAGCCGAAGGTCAGCTATATCCACCTCGACGAGCACGGCAGCTTTGCCTGGCAGCAGGTCGACGGCGTAAAGGATATCGCAGCGATCGGCGAGCTCGTGGAAGCACAGTTCGGCGAAGATGCACATCCGCTCTATGAGCGCCTCGCAAAGTTCTTCCAGATCCTCGACAGTTACCACTTTATCGAATGGATCGGAGACGACTCCGACAAAAAGTAAACACATCAAAAGCCCCGCTGAAGCATCAATGGGGCTTTTTTGTTGCTTTTCTTAAAAATATGTAGAAGATTGCCGCATAGTATGATAGGATAGAAAAAGAGTTTTATATTTTAATCATAAGGAGATATCTGAAATGATCAAACATATCGTATGCTTTAAGCTGAAAGACAATTCCCTCGAAAACTGCGAAAAGGCAAAGGAAGTTCTCCTTTCCATGCAGGGCAATGTTCCCCAGCTCCGCGGCATCGAAGTCGGTATCGACTTCCTCCATTCCGAACGTTCCTACGACCTCATCCTGCAGGTCCTGCTCGATGATGCAGCTGCGCTCGAAGCTTATCAGAACGATCCCTATCACTGCAGCGTTGTCAAGAAGCATATGCACGCAGTCCGCAGCGGCAGCGTAGCTGTCGATTACGTAATCGACTGAGGTATATCATGTCCGTTGCAAAAGTTAAAGAATATCTGAAGCAGTATAACAAAGACGGCGACGTCATGGAATTCGAAGTCTCCTCCGCGACTGTTGAGCTTGCGGCTGAGGCAGTCGGCGTTATCCCCGCACGCATCGCGAAGACACTCTCCTTCCTGCTGAAGGACAACAGCTGCGTCCTCATCGTCGCGGCAGGCGATGCAAAGATCGACAACCCCAAGTATAAGCACCTCTTCTCCGCAAAGGCGAAGATGCTCACGGCTGAGGAAGTTATCGACTTCACGGGTCACGCGATCGGCGGTGTATGCCCCTTTGCGATCGAACGTGACGACGTAAAGGTCTATCTCGACGAATCTTTGAAGCGCTTTGAGACTGTTTTCCCTGCGGCAGGCAGCAGCAATTCCGCAGTAAAATGCACACCCGATGAGCTCTTCACGATCTCCCGTGCGGAAGCATGGATCGACGTCTGCAAAGGCTGGCAGGAAGAAGAAGCATAATTTTCAAGAAAAACAAAACCTGTTCTGTATCATACAGAGCAGGTTTTTTATTGTCAAAAAAGTCATGTCGGTAAGAAAACTCGAAATACGGGGTTTATCGACAACTTTCAAAACAACAGGCTGGCAAGAAATCCCGATTTTTCGTTATTTTCCAAGCGAGGTGCGGAGGCGTACTAACGTACGCCGCACAATCCGAGTCGATGCGAAAAACTCGAAATACGGGGTTTATCGACAACTTTCAAAACGACAGGCTGGCAAGAAATCCCGATTTTTCGTTATTTTCCAAGCGAGG
>JAZRGP010000429.1:0-2773 GCA_045644225.1 Christensenellaceae bacterium
CAATCCAACTCCTTGGCTCACAGAACGACATGGCTACGATCCGACTTAGGAGTTCGACCATCCCGAAGAGGGAATCTGGATCGCAAAGGATGCCAAGGTATTTCCCTCGGCATATATCGGCGCACCCTGCATCATCGATCACGGTGCGGAAGTCCGCCACTGCGCTTTCATCCGCGGCAGTGCGATCGTTGGCAAAGGTGCGGTCGTTGGCAACTCCACAGAACTCAAAAATGTCGTGCTTTTCGACGGTGTGCAGGTGCCGCATTATAACTATGTCGGCGACTCCATCCTCGGTCACAAGGCACACATGGGCGCAGGCTCCATCACGAGCAACGTCAAGAGCGACAAGAGCCTCGTTGTGCTGAAAAATGCTGACGAGCGCATCGAGACAAAGCGCAAAAAAGTCGGCGCGATCCTCGGCGACCATGTCGAAGTCGGCTGCAACTCCGTACTCAATCCGGGAACGGTCATCGGACGCAGCGCACAGATATATCCTGTTTCCTGCGTACGCGGCTGCATCCCCGAAAACAGCATCTACAAAAATGCTGACGATATCGTAATCAAAAAATAATTTATCGCAGATTTAAGGGACTTCTTACAAGAAGTCCCTTAAAAATCTTCAAGAACTTTTTTGGGTTCTTATGAGATTTTTCAAACTTGGGGTCAATCCCAAAGAAGGACAGGCTATGCTGAAAAAACGGAAACTTGATACAACCATGTGGGCAATGCTGCTGGCGATGTTCTTCGGATACGTCCTGTTGCATACGCTCTTCGGAGGAACGCTCTTCGACAATCATTACTGGGACAGCTATACCGTGCAGGCGATGGCATGGAGAGACGGCAGAGTCAGCCTCGGTCAGGACTATCCCTGGCTTGAGCTTGCCGTTTATAACGGAGACTGGTATGTTTCCTTCCCGCCGACTCCTTCGCTCGTTGCTTATCCGCTGACCTTCCTCTTCGGCAGCAATGTTCCCTCGAATCTTCTCATCATACTCTATACGCTCCTCGCCGCGGCATTTGCATATAAGATCTTCCGCTTTCACGGCATGCGTGATATTCCCGCTGCGTTCATGGCAGTCTTCACGGTATGGGGCTGCAACATGATGTGGATGTCGACGGTTGGCGGTGTATGGTTCCTCGCGCAGGGACTCAATATGCTGCTCTGCCTTGCTGCGGTATACTGCGCTTTCCGCATGAAGCGCACTGCGGCTTTCACGCTGCTCGCCTTTGCAGTCGGCTGCAGACCTTTCTCCATCCTTTATTATCCCGCGCTGCTCATATGGTTTGCGCAAAAGGACGATTCCGATAGAAGCTTCTTCAAAAAGCTGATCGTTCAGTGGAAATATCTCATCCCGACTGTCGTGATCGGCGCTCTTTATATGCTCTATAATTACGTACGCTTTGATAATGTTCTGGAATTCGGGCATAACTATCTTCCCGAGTTCACTGAATCCGAATACGGACAGTTCCACCTCAGCTATCTGAAGGACAACCTCTATAACCTCTTCGTACGTCCGATCACGTTCCGCACGGACGGATCGCTGGAATACCCGATCTTCAACGGCTTCCTCTTTTATATCGCAAACCCGATCTTTATCGTGCTCGCAGTCACTGCGATCGGAGATGTCCTGAAAAAGCGCATGAATGCCGCAAAGATCACGCTGCTCATCACCTTTGCGCTGCACATCCTCGCCCTCTGCGTCCATAAGACCCTCGGCGGATGGCAGTTCGGCGCACGGTATACGGCGGACCTCATCCCCTTTGTCGTGATGTATCTCTGCTGCGGTAAATTTTCGGTAAAGAAATGGATCGGGCTGATCGGATGCCTTGCCGTCATGCTGAATGTTTACGGAGCGGTCGCTATGCATTTTCTGCATGGGTAATATAAATTTTTGATAAACTATTGATGAACTTAATGATATAAAGCTGGGTAAAAATGCAGGTTTAGCCTATTGCCTTTACCAAAAAAATTTGTTAATATCAAGTAGGTAATAGAAGAAGGCTTATTTATCGAGCTTTTTAACACATTGAACAAGCCGAAACACTCGGCAAATATATTTCAACAAACAGGAAAGAGGTTACATCATGGCAGAGATCAATCTGAGCAAGTATGGTATTACCGGAACAACTGAAATCGTACACAATCCTTCTTTCGAAATGCTTTACGAAGAAGAGATCAAGCCCGAACTCGAGGGTTTTGAAAAAGGTCAGGTTAGTGAACTCGGCGCAGTAAACGTAATGACAGGCATCTACACCGGCCGTTCCCCCAAGGATAAGTTCATCGTTATGGACGAAAACTCCAAGGACACAGTTTGGTGGACCTCCGACGAATATAAAAACGACAACCACGTTGCTTCCCAGGAAACATGGGCAGCTGTAAAAGACCTCGCAGTCAAGCAGCTCTCCAACAAGAGACTCTTCGTAGTTGATGCTTTCTGCGGTGCAAACGCTGATACACGCATGGCGATCCGTTTCATCGTTGAGGTTGCATGGCAGGCTCACTTCATCAAGAACATGTTCATCATCCCCACAGAAGAAGAACTCGCTAACTTCGAGCCCGACTTCGTTGTTTACAACGCATCCAAGGCTAAGGTTGAAAACTACAAGGAACTCGGTCTCAACTCCGAAACAGCTGTTGTCTTCAACATCACATCCCGCGAACAGGTTATCCTGAACACATGGTACGGCGGCGAAATGAAGAAGGGTATGTTCTCCATGATGAACTACTACCTGCCGCTCAAGGGCATCGCTTCCATGCACTGCTCCGCAAACA
>JAZRGP010000430.1:0-5595 GCA_045644225.1 Christensenellaceae bacterium
GATCCGCACGAAGATCATGCTGCATGGATATGAGCAGCTCTCCGAACAGGAGAAACGGCAGTTTTTTATCGACATCATTGAGAAAAACGGATACGAAGAGAAGATACGATCCCTGAAATACTGAAAGGAGCAACCATAATGGCAAAAGACGGTTACAGTGTAAAAGGCTTTTTCGGAGAAACCATCCACTACGATGCGAACGGCAACAAGGTCGGCGAAAGCAGCCCGAATTTCTGGGGCGGTATGGATCATTATGACGCGAGCGGCAACAAGGTCGGACACAGCGATCCTTCCTTCTGGGGCGGCATGAACCACTATGATAACAACAATAACAAGGTCGGCTCCAGCTCTCCCGGATTCTGGGGGCAGACCAATCATTATGACTCCGACGGAAACAAAGTTGGGGAAAGCGATCCTTCCTTCTGGGGCGGCATGAACCATTACGGCAACGGATTTGATCCTGACGGTTTCAATGATTGATGCGCAGAGGTTCTTCTCATGATCGATTGGAACGGAGACGGAAAACATGATTGGAAAGATGATGCGATCATGTATCACATCATTGAGGAAGAGGAAAAGAAGAAACACGGCAAGTTAATGAAATAATCGAGGTATATAAATAATGCCCCTCCAAATTATTCGTCAAGACATAACCAAAATAAAATGCGATGCCATCGTGAACCCTACAAATATTCGGTTGCTGCCTACGGGTGGAACGGATGCGAAGATCCATGAAGCCGCAGGTGAGAGGCTTTTTCGAGCGGTCCGCAAGATCGACGAGATCGAAACAGGCGAAGCGGTCATCACGAAGGGATATGACCTTCCTGCAAAGTATGTCATTCATACTGCGGGACCGATCTGGAAAGGCGGAATGAACGGAGAGCGGGAGCTGCTTTCCTGCTGCTATCGGAATGTGCTGATCGTAGCGAAAGCAAATGATTGCGAGAGTATCGCGATCCCGCTTATCGCATCGGGTTCCTATGGTTTCCCGAAGGATCAGGTGCTGAAAATCGCCATTCGTACGATCAGCGACTTCCTCTTTGACAACGAAATGATGGTCTACCTCATCGTATATGATAAGCAAGCCTATGAATTCAGTGAAAAGCTGTTCTCGGGCATCGAGTCATATATCGATGATTATTATGTGCTGAATCACTCAGATAATTTCCGCGATACGGAATATCTTATTTCTCGATACAGAAGTCGTGAAGAGATCCTTCCCGAAAAGTGTGCGGATGCTGTTGAGGTGTGCGATGATGCGTGCATAGACGGGATGTGGGATGATTCGCCTGCGCCTTATGTGCCTGCATACGAAGCGCGCAAAATGGCATCTGTGCCAAAAAAGAAGCCCAGCCTCGATGAATATATCAATCTGGATGAGAGCTTTTCCTTGAAGCTGTTGAAACTGATCGACGCAAAGGGCATGGACGAAGTTCGCTGCTATAAGCATGCCAACGTCAGCAAGCAGACGTGGTATAAGATCATGAACGACAAGTTCTATAAGCCGAACAAAAAGACGGTCATCTCCTTTGCCATCTCTCTGAAGCTGACTTTAGAGGAAACGCAGAACCTGCTGGAATCCGTAGGCTTTATCCTCTCAAACAGCAGCCTCTTTGATGTCATCATCATGTACTGTCTGGAGAATGGTATTTACGATGTGTTTGAGATCGATTCTGTACTGTTCAAATACGATCAGGAGACGTTGTTCTCGAAAGCGTGATACGGTAAATCGCAGATTGACCCATAACAGAATAAGAATTGCTACAATGTGGTTGTAAGGTTCGAAAAGACCTTGCAGCCACATTTTTTGTATAACAACGAAGGAGGTTTTCAATATGATAGGAGCAATGATCGGAGATATCGCAGGATCCAGATTCGAATTCAATAACCACAGAAGCAAGGAGTTTGAGATGTTCCATGAGAACTGTGATTTCACGGATGACACGGTAATGACGCTGGCGGTGGCGCAGGCGCTGATGGATCACGACGGAAGCATCGAAAACTTCAAGGAGAAGCTTATTAAAACCATGCGCGAGCTTGGATGGAAGTATCCTTACCGCGGCTACGGCGGAAGATTTGGCTGGTGGCTTTTTGAGGGTGACGGCAAGCCCTACAACAGCTACGGCAACGGTTCGGCAATGAGAGTTTCGCCCGTGGCATGGGCTGCAAGCTCCCTTGAAGAATGCGAGGCTCTGGCAAAGGCAAGCGCGGAGGTGACGCATAACCATCCCGAGGGCATCAAAGGAGCGGTGGCAACGGCAGGTTCGATATACCTCGCGAGAACCAAGCACACCATGGATGAGATCAAGGAATATGTTTCGCAGTTCTACACGATCGACTTCACGATCGATGGCATCCGAGACACATATCTCTTCAACGAGACCTGTCAGGAGACGGTTCCGCAGGCGCTGCAGGCATTCTTTGAATCGACGGACTTTGAAGATGCCCTCCGCACAGCAATCTCCGTCGGCGGGGACAGCGACACTCTCGCCGCAATTACGGGATCGGTCGCAGAGGCATATTACGGGATCCCGGAAGATATGAAAAATGGCGCACTTGCATACCTTGACGAAGAACTTTGCGCGATCACAACAAACTTTGAAAACAAATATATGAATTAAAAAGGAGAACAAACAATGAAAACAAACAATAACAACATCACAGAACTCGTATTCATCCTCGACAAAAGCGGCTCCATGTGCGGCCTTGAAAGCGACACCATCGGCGGATTCAACTCTATGATCGAAAAACAGAGAAAGGAAGACGGAGAATGCTATGTTTCTACGATCCTTTTCAATAATGAAAGCAAAGTTCTGCATGACAGAATGAAGCTTGCGGAGATCGAACCCATGACGGATAAGGAGTATGTCGCATACGGTGGAACAGCGCTGATCGATGCGATCGGCGGTGCGATCAAACACATTGCAAATATACATAAATATGCCCGTCCCGAGGATGTGCCTGCGCATACCATGTTTGTCATTACCACGGACGGCATGGAAAACGCAAGCCGCAAGTATACCGCAGAGCGCGTAAGACGGATGATCGAGCACGAGAAGGAAAAGTACGGCTGGGAATTTCTTTTCATCGGCGCGAACATCGACGCTGTGGAGACGGCTGCGAGATACGGCATCTCCTCGGACCGTGCCGTTAACTATCATGCGGACAGCATCGGTACGGAAGTTCTCTACGAATCCGTTGCGGACACGATTCGCAGCGTGAGATACTGCGGAGGGATCCAGCCGAAGTGGAGCGAAAGGATCAATGCGGATTATGAGAAGAGGGGAAAGAGAGATCGCTGAGATCGATCATGAGAAAAGGCTGCGGGGAGACCCCGCAGCCTTGCTTTGTTATGATGTTATATTATGGATAGGATATATCGGTCTCGGCGTGGGGTTTTACGGAGATTTTTATCGTAACGATATTAAGAAAAAACTATTTGTTTTGATGGGAATATGATATACTGAAAATGTCGGAATATAACATACTGATCATTGAGAGAGGATAACGAGATGTATCTTGAACAATATAAAAAGAAATTAAGGACGCCCGAAGAGGCGGTAAAATGCGTCAAGAGCGGAGACTGGGTAGACTATACGCTGTCGCTGGGTTTTCCGAAGCTGCTGGATGCGGCGCTTGCAAAGAGAAGAGACGAGCTCTTTGATGTTAAAGTAAGGGGCAATCTGCTCTTCGGTCCGATCGAGATCGTGGAATGCGATCTGGAGCGCAATCATTTTACCTATAACAGCTGGCATTGCTCCAGCTATGAACGCAGGCTCTGCGACCGCGGGCTCTGCAACTATATCCCCATGGTATTCCGCAATGTGGGACAGTATTATTACCATTTCCTTGATGTAAACGTAGCGATGATGGCGGTTACGCCGATGGACAAGCACGGATACTTCAACCTTTCCTGCTCGACAGGTGTGGCGAAGGCGATCCTCGATAAGGCGGATATCGTCATTCTCGAGATCAATGATAAGCTGCCGAAGATCTACGGCGGATTCGAAGAGTGCATCCATATTGATGAGGTAGATTACATCGTCGAAGGCGAGCATGAGGAACTTCCCGAATTTCCGCTGGCGGAGGCTTCGGAAGAGGATATCCTGATCGCAAAGCAGATCATGGATTACATTCCTTCCGGTGCGACACTGCAGCTTGGCATTGGTGCGCTGCCCAACACGATCGGCAAGATGCTTGCGGATTCCGATCTCAAGGATCTCGGCATGCACACTGAGCTTTGTACGGACGCATATGTGGAACTGTTTGAGGCAGGGAAACTGACGAACAAAAAGAAAAAGATCCACAAAAACAAGGGTGTTACGGGCATCGTATTCGGTACGAAAAAGCTCTATGAATGGGTGGATGAGAACCCCGGCGTGATGGCATGTCCGCTGGAATATATCAATGCGCCTGAGGTCATCGCACAGCTGGATGACATGGTCTCCATCAACAGCTGTATTTCCGCAGACCTCTACGGTCAGGTCTGTGCGGAGAGCGCGGGGATGCGCCATATCAGCGGCACGGGCGGTCAGCTGGACTTCCTGACGGGTGCGGCGATGAGCAAAGGCGGCAAGGCTTTCATCTGCATGAGCTCTTCCTTTGTGGATAAAAAAGGCGAGCGCCATTCCAATATCCTGCCGCATTTCACGGGCGATATCATCACAGACCCGCGAAGCCAGGGTTACTTCGTCGTAACGGAATACGGCGTGATCAACCTCGCAGGCAGAACGACATGGGAACGCGCAGAGATGCTGATCTCCATTGCACACCCTGATTTCAGAGAAAAGCTGATCTGGGCTGCAGAGAAGCAGAATATCTGGAGACATTCCAACAAACGATAATGAATCATTGGGATCTCTTTTCCGTGACTGCGGAAAAGAGATCTTTTTGTTTTGCAGGAGAAGGGGAAACCTCTATTGCATAAAATGGTGAAGAATGTTAAAATATTATCGACAAATAATGCGGCGACCGAATGGCGCCGTTTTTAAGAGGAGAGATTATGAAAAAAGTATTGACCAGTTTGCCTTTTAAACTGCTGATCGGTATCGTGATCGGTATCGTGATCGGTCTCGTTGTTCCGGAATCCGTGATGACAGTGATCGTTCCGATCAAGAACATCATGGGCCAGATCATCAGCTTCGTTGTTCCGCTGATCGTAATCGGCTTTATCGCGCCGTCTATCACAAAGCTCGGCACGAATGCATCCAAGATGCTCGGCATTGCGCTTGTGCTTGCATATGCATCCTCGCTGCTTGCAGCGCTGCTCTCTATGGGCGCAGGCTATGCGCTGATCCCGAACCTTCCGCTCGCATCTCAGGTCGATGCGCTCAAGGAAGTTCCTGCAGACGTATTTGCACTCTCTATCCCGCAGATCATGCCCGTTATGTCCGCACTTGCGATCTCCGTACTGATCGGTCTCGCAGCAGTATGGACAAAGGCTAAGACAGTCATCAAGCTGCTCGATGAATTCCAGCAGATCGTTCTCAAGATCGTATCCAAGGTCGTTATCCCGCTGCTGCCCTTCTTCATCGCAACAACGTTCTGCGTACTCGCATATGACGGAACGATCACAAAGCAGCTGCCCATCTTCCT
>JAZRGP010000431.1:0-1070 GCA_045644225.1 Christensenellaceae bacterium
CCCGTGCTCCGCACGGGTCCCGTCCTGCGGACGGGCAGCGCTGCCTGCGGCAGCGCGCGCCCGCGCGCCTTTGCCGCTCCTCAGAAACCCAATAAAAAAAGGCAGCCGCAATGGGTTGCCTTTAAAGCTTTTTCTCAGAAAACCAGATGCAGGACCATCTGATCCAGCAGCACGAAGATGCCGAGCAGCGCAGTATATACCGCAAATCCGTAAAGACGGTGCTTCTTGATGAGATTCAGCATAAACTTTACCGCAAAGAATCCCGAGATCGCCGCACATACCGTGCCGATGACCGTCGGCAGGATCATTGCCTGCTCGAATGCGATGCCTTCTTTCATCATGCCGTAGCCCTGGAAGACCACCGAGCCGAGAATGATCGGGATGCTCATCAGGAAGGAGAAATTCGCAGCTTCTTCTCTGCTTACTCCGCTCATCAGCGCGCCTGCAGTCGTGGAGCCCGAGCGGGAGAGACCGGGCATGATCGCGAGCGCCTGCATGCAGCCGATGCCGATCGCACGGAGATAGGTCATGGGCGAATTTTTGCGTCTGCCGTATTCGCAGATGAATTCCGAAAGTGTCAGCACGAGTGCCGTCATCAGGAAGCCGATGCCGAGGAAGGTTCCCTCGAAGGATTCCGTAATAAAATCTTCAAAGAGCAGAGTAACGACGACTGCGGGGATGGTAGCGACGATGAGCATTCCCGTCATCTTCTGGAAGGGCTTTCTGAGGATCTTTACGATCTCGCTCCAAAGCACTACGACTACGGAAAACAGCGTGCCGACGTGCAGCATCGTATCGAAAAACATCACGTCGCATTCCACGCCGAAGATCTGCTGGATGAGCACGAGATGCCCGCTGGAAGATAGGGGCAGAAACTCCGTCAGACCCTGCACGATGCCCAGTATGATCGCCTGTAATATGTTCATGGAAATATCTCCTTTTTACTTGTTTTTTGCCGCATTTATTATAGCAGAAAGCCATCTTCCGCTCAACTCTCCGCGGGAAAAATTTGTAATTTGTTCATAACCTCAGTTTATTGTACATTATTTTGATAACTTATCTGTCTTTTA
>JAZRGP010000432.1:0-2309 GCA_045644225.1 Christensenellaceae bacterium
AAGGCATATGAAATGCTCAAGGCAGAAGGCATCGCAGCTCGCGTGGTTTCCATGCCCTGCACAGAGCTCTTCGAAGAGCAGGATGCAGAATACAAGGAATCCGTTATCCCCGCAGCAGTCAAGGCTCGCGTAGCAGTAGAAGCAGGCGTATCCCTCGGCTGGGAAAAATACGTTGGTCTCGATGGCAAGATCATCTCCATCGATCACTTCGGTGCATCCGCTCCCGCTGCAACACTCTTCAAGGAATTCGGCTTCACAGCTGAAAACGTTGTTGCGAAGGCGAAGGAAGCTCTCGGCAAGTAAGTTTTTTCACGGGCTCTGCCCGTACCCGCTTAGGGGATTTTGAAAAATCCCCTAAGAACCCAAAACTTTTTGGCAAATGCTTGCGCATTTGCTGAGAACGGGAATATTGATCATTTTCAAAAATATCCGCTATGCGGGTATTTTTTGTGTAAAAGAATTTTGTTGTATATATCACAGATAGTTCATATAATATAAGTGAGGAGGTGTCAGAAATGTACGAATTGACGAATGTTCAAAGAAAATGCTTCGGATTAGTGCCTGTAGATAATAAATGGGAAAAGTTTGAGGCAAAGCCAAGTCCTTATAATTCGTTTAAAACGCTCCTTTATCTTGAACATAATAGGATCGTCAAATGCATTCATCTGTCAAAAGATCGTTATTGTGAATATGAGCTGTGTGAAGAGATCAGTGCTGACAGAAAATACTTGTTGCCGAAGACTTCCAAGGGGAAACCTGTTTTGCTATCAGCATCTACTGTTCAAAAGTGTAAAGGAACGGGGATGATGCTTTCTTATTATAAAAATTCTTTGAGCTTGTATAATGAGTGTACGAATCAAACTTATTATTCGAACTATTATCTTAAAGAAGATTTTTGCGATACAGAGTCTTTTCAAACATGGGTTGAAAAGTGGTGCGAAGAAACAACACCCGATGATATTGAAGATATTTCTCGTTTTTCTCAGCAAAAACCGAAACGTGTCCGTTTTTCTGAAGGCGATATTTTCCGCTTTAAAATCGGAAGGCGCTTGTATGGCTATGGGCACGTCCTGTTAAACTATGATCAGATGAGAAAGAGAAAAGAACCTTTTTGGGATTGCTTGATGTGCAAACCTGTTGTCTGCAGTGTTTATCATCTTATAACCGAAAGAACAGATGTTTCCGTTGAGGAATTAAAGGGCTGCCTTTCTTTGCCCTCGACGATTATTGCTGATAATTATTTGTTTTATGGTGATTATGAAATTATAGGTAATATTCCAATCTCCGAAAATGAAGACTATCCCATTATGTATGGGCGAAGTATTTCAGCATTGGAAACAGATATATGTTATCAACAGGGAAAAGTGTTTCGAAAGAGCGATAAAATACCTCTCTTATACCAAGGATTCACAAATAACGGTGTAGGTTTTTTCCTTAATGTTGATTATGAAGTATTGATGCAATGTATTAAAGAAAAATCAAATGAACCGTATTGGAGAATGTTTTCAGAATATACAACAAATTCGGATTTAAGAAATCCAAAATTCAAAAAGCAACTGGCAGAAATTCGCAAGCAGTTTGGATTGCAAGAGTAGTATTTTTAATTTTATGTTTGCTTTATAATATGCTCAATAAGGGGAAAAGTATAAAAATACAGATGACATTCAGTCATCTGTATTTTTTGTGGGGTGCAGGGATATTTATCCCTGCCCGGGAGTTTGAGGGCGGGCCGCCCTCAAGAGAGAAATGCCCTGTATTTTTTTGCATGGTTATGGTAGAATGGAGAAAATCCCGAAAACAAAGGAGCGATATATGAAAAAGCTCACGAGAATATTGCTGCTGATACTGGTCGTTATGCTGATGTGTTCCGCATGCGCAAAGCAGGAGCCGATCGCAGAGGCAGCCACTCCCACGCCTGCGCCCACTCCCGAAGTTATCCCTGAGCCGACTCTCGAGCCGATCGTCTTTGATGAAGCGGCAGAATCGGAGCGCCTCGAAAAACTTATTGCGGAGGGCATGAAGATCGATGTCGCTGCGTTCGAAGGGCTCCCTGAGAATATGTTCGCGGAGGAGGATGAATGGAACATCTTCGGAACGAAGCAGGAGGATCGCGCATGGCTGCCGACGCTGCCCAAAGCGCTGGATCAGCAGGTCTATGCTGCGGTGGAACCGATCGTTCGAGAGTTCATGGAGGCGGATACGAACGGATTTTATACGGCGGAGCTGGAATGGGAGATGCACTATGATACTCCGAACTGGCAGCTGATCTATACCTTGCTCAAAGGAGCGGATTCGGCAGAGCAGGCAGG
>JAZRGP010000433.1:0-12834 GCA_045644225.1 Christensenellaceae bacterium
CATGATGTGACCTTCGGAGATCGTGAACTGTCTTACGCGGATCAGACCGTGCATTTCGCCGGAATCTTCGTTACGGAAGAGTGTGGATGTTTCGCCGAGTCGCATGGGCAGGTCGCGATAGGAGCGCATTCTGTTGAGGAATACCTGATACTGGAAGGGGCAGGTCATGGGTCTCAGTGCGAGACATTCCTTGGTTTCGTCGTCCTTATCACCCAGGATGAACATGCCGTCTGTATAGTGATCCCAGTGACCGGAGATCTTGTAGAGTTCTCTCTTCGCCATGAGCGGAGTCTTTGTGAGGAGATAGCCTCTTCTCTGTTCTTCGTCTTCGACGAATCTCTGCAGCAGCTGCACAACTCTCGCACCCTTGGGCAGGAGAACGGGCAGACCCTGACCGATAACGTCAACTGTTGTGAAGTATTCCAGCTCTCTGCCGAGCTTGTTATGGTCGCGCTTCTTTGCTTCTTCGATCTGCTGCAGGTGTGCATCGAGGTCAGCCTGCTTGTCAAATGCTGTACCGTAGATTCTGCAGAGCATCTTGTTCTTTTCGTTGCCGCGCCAGTATGCACCTGCTGCGCTCGTGAGCTTGAATGCCTTGAGCTTGCTTGTGGAGGGCAGATGAGCGCCTGCGCAAAGGTCTGTGAAATCACCCTGCTTATAGAAGGAAATGATCGCATCTTCGGGAAGGTCCTGAATGAGCTCTACCTTGTAGGGTTCGCCTGCTTCTTCCATCATCTTGAGCGCTTCAGCTCTGGGGAGTTCAAAGCGTTCCAGCGCGAGGTTTTCTGCGCAGATCTTCTTCATTTCCTTTTCGATCGCTGCAAAGTCATTCTGTGTGAATGCCTTTTCAACGTCGAAGTCATAGTAAAAACCGTTGTCGATCGCAGGACCGATCGCGAGCTTTGCCTCGGGATAGAGGCGCTTAACAGCCTGCGCGAGAACATGAGAAGCTGTGTGGCGATATACCCACTTGCCTTCTGCATCTTCGAATGTCAGGATCTCGAGCTCCGCATCGCCTTCGATGGGGCGCATGATATCCCAGAGTTCGCCGTTGACCTTAGCCGCAACAGCTACCTTCTTCAGTTTATTGGAAAGCTGACCCGCGATATCGAGCGGCGTTTTGCCGTTTTCGACCTGCAGTACGCTTCCGTCTTTCAGTGTAATATTCATAATGATCTCCTCCTGTTTGCTATCAAAAAATAAAATCGTCCCTCGGAAAATAATTCCAAGGGACGAGTAAGATCTGTTTCAAACCCGCGGTTCCACCCTATTTGCATAAAACCACTTCATTTCGCTATATCGCGCGACCGATCCGTAACTCCGCAGCCGGTATTCACTCATCCGCACCGTCACCGTTCTTTCAGCCAAGGAACAGTTCTCTTTTTCGGCGGCATCTTCGGAGAGCTACTCTCTGCATCACTGCCCGGATATGTTTATTATATTCTTTCAAAATGCGCTTGTCAAACGCAAAAATCCCAAATTTACTCTGCTCTCAGGAATGTTGTGGATGCTCTGTCAACGATTTCGGGATATGCAACCTTTTCGAGAGCCTTCTTGGAGTGATAGTTCAGCTTGATATCGAGAGCCTTTGCTTCTTCTGCAAGGCGTTCTGCAACAGCTGCCTTGAGTGCATCGTCCTTTGTTTCGGGGTCTTCGGGATAGTCAAACTGCATCTCATCCATCAGCGCTTCGATATAATCCATGGAAGGAACGCTGTTGTAGAGCTTATCTGTAGCATATTCTACCATCATTTCAGAGTCAAAGTAGAGCATGTCTCTGATCTGATTGTTGTATTCAGCGATGTATTCGTAGCCGGGCTTCTTCTCCATCAGAACATATTCCTGATAAGCCTTTTCGTAAGCTTCTTCTTCGCTGATGCCAAAGCCGTTTGCACGAGCGAGTTCACCGACGATGTAGTAAGAAAGTGCATCATAGAAAGATGTTTCGATCTCTGTATCTTCTTCGATATCTTCGATGCCCATCTGTGCGAACATTGTGGAAGCGACCTGTGCGCTTGCAATGTTTTCAGCATAGAAGTACATAACATGCTGCTTTGTGATCTCTGTGCCGTTGACCGTTGCAACGACATCCTTGTTCTTTATGTCATCCCATTTAGCGGAAGCGCAGCCTGCGAATACGCAGAGAGCACATACCAGAGCCATAATGAGTGCAATAACCTTGATCTTCTTCATAATTACCTTTATCCTTACCTTTCAGCTGTGCAATGCACATTATCTGTTATATTTTAATAAATATAATGGATTTGGTCAATAGCACAATCACCCATAATTGCCCGTATTCTCAATTGTTCAGCATTTTTTCACACAAAAAAGACAGGGTAATGAATTCCCCTGCCTTGATGTTGTGGATTACTTATGGCAGCAGAGACCGTGAACGTCGTGAGCAGCTTCCATGATGATCTCACTTACTGTGGGATGCGGATGGATCGTGTCAGCAACTTCGTCGATCGTAGCTTCAGCCTTCATAGCAACGCCGATCTCGGAGATCATGTCTGTTGCTCTGGGAGCCATGATAGCTGCGCCATAGATTTCGCCTGTTACAGCGTCTGTCACGAGCTTAACAACACCGTTGGATTCGCCCATGATCATGCTTCTGCCGTTGCCGGCAATGTTGAACTTACCAACCTTGATGTTGAGACCCTTTTCCTTCGCCTGAGCTTCGTTGAGACCAACGGAAGCAACTTCGGGAGAAGTGTAGATGCAGGAAGGAACGATGTCATAGGACATCTTTTCGTTCTTGCCTGTTGTGTTGCCTGCAGCAACGAGACCCTGAGCGGATGCTACGTGTGCGAGCTGGATCTTGCCTGTGATGTCGCCGATAGCGAAGATGTTCGGAACGCTTGTTCTCAGTTCATCGTCAACTTCTACGAAGCCGCGCTGATTGAGCTTAACGCCTACTTCTTCAAGACCGATACCCTTTGTCATGGGAGATCTGCCGATTGCTACTACAACCTGCTGACCTTCAGCAACGCAAGCCTTGCCGTCTTCTTCGTAGTTGACCTTCATGCCTTCTTCGATGGAAACGACCTTAGCATTGAGGTGGATCTCAACGCCCTTGGACTTGAGGATCTCGAGCATCATGCCTGCGATTTCGTCGTCTGTAGCGGGACCCATGATCTTGGGCATCATTTCGATAACCGTTACCTTCTTGCCGAGCTGGTTGAACAGTGTAGCAAATTCGATACCGATTACGCCGCCGCCGATGATAACGAGAGAATCGGGGCAATCCTGAGCAGCGAGGATACCGTCGGAGTTAACTACGCCGGGAAGATCGATGCCGGGGATCGGGATACGAGCAGGAGCAGAACCTGTAGCGAGGATAATGTTTGTAGCTGTAACTGTTTCACCGTTTACTGTGAAAGCGTTCTTAGCTGTGAGCTTAGCTTCGCCATTGAGGACTGTAACCTTGTTCTTCTTGAGGAGACCCTGGATACCGCGACGGAGTGTAGCGGAAACGGATTCCTTCTTTGCATACATTTTGCCGTAGTCAAAAGATGCGTTTTCGCAAGCAACGCCGAGGTCGCTAGCAGCTGCGTGCAGCATTTCCTGGTAAACTTCTGCGGAGTGCAGGAGACTCTTTGTGGGGATGCAGCCTCTGTTAAGGCATGTGCCGCCAACTTCTCTGCTCTCAACGAGAACTGTCTTCTGACCGAGCTGAGCAGCGCGGATAGCTGCAACGTAACCGCCGGGGCCGCCGCCGATTACTGCAACAGCATACTGTTCTGTGGAAGCAGCGGGAGCAGCTGCAGGAGCAGCAGCCGGAGCTTCAGCAGCGGGAGCAGCTGCAGGAGCAGCGCCGCCTTCTTCAGCGAGGATAGCGGAGATGTCTTCACCGTCTTCACCGATAACGCCGATGAGCTTTGTGATTTCAACTGTTTCGCCTTCGCCGCGGACGATCTTCAGGAGCTTGCCTGTGCCGGGAGCATCCATAGTGATTGTGAGCTTGTCTGTCTCCATTTCGAAGAGCGGTTCGCCTTCAACGCAAGCACCGCCTTCAGCAACCAGCCACTTGATGATCGTACCTTCTGTCATCTGTAAGCCCTGTTTGGGCATAATTACTTTTGTTGCCATTCTAATACTCCTCTCTTACAGCATAAGGTAAGGATTCTCGATGAGTTCCTTGATTCTTACGATGAACTGTGCAGCGGGTGCGCCGTCAACAACTCTGTGGTCGTAAGAGAGAGTGAGGGACATGATGGGACGGATAACGATCTCGCCGTTTCTAACAACGGGAGTGTCTTCCATCTTACCAACTGCGAGAATGCCTGCTTCCGGAGGATTGATGATCGCTACGAAGCTGTCGAGACCGAACATACCGAGGTTGGAAACTGTGAAAGTACCACCGGAGTATTCGTCCATTGTGAGCTTGCCTTCCTTAGCCTTTGTAGCGAGTTCCTTGGACATTGCGCCGAGTTCTTCGAGGGACATCATGTCAGCGTCCTTGATGTTGGGAACGATAAGACCTTCGTCAAGAGCAACTGCTACGCCGAGGTTTACGTATTCCTTTACGAGGATGCCTTCGTCTGTCCACTGAGCGTTCATCAGCGGGAATTCTGTAAGAGCACGAGCTGTCGCACGGAGAACGATATCGTTGTAGGAGACCTTCTTGCCAGCTGCCTTGAACTGCTTTCTGAGTTCTGCAGCGTTTGTCATGTCTACTCTTACCTGATGTGTTGTCTGAGCGTTCGTGTTCTGGGAGATCTTCATGTTCTTAGCAACAGCCTTTCTCATGCCTGTTGCCTTGATGAGATGCTCGCCTCTCTTGGGCAGTTCGATACCAGCAGCCTGAGCAGCCTTTCTGGATGCTCTTTCAGCAGCAGCTGCAAGGATGTCGTTCTTTGTGATCTTGCCGTTAGCGCCTGTGCCCTTAACGTCTGCGAGATCAACTTCTTCGATCTGAGCGATCTTCTTCGCAAGAGGAGTAGCCTTGGGAGCTGTTACGGGAACAAATGCAAGGACGTCTCTTTCGATGATGATGCCTTCGGGGCCGGAGCCGGGGATCGCAGCGATGTCATAACCCTTTTCTTCAGCTCTCATTCTTGCTCTGGGTGTGATGAAAATGCGTTCGCCAGCAGCTCTTACAGCGGGAGCTGTGGGAGCAGCGGGAGCAGCAACGGGAGCAGCAGCGGGTGCAGCAGGAGCAGCTTCTGCAGCGGGTGCAGCAGCGGGTGCAGCGCCTTCTTCAGCAAGGATAGCGGAGATATCTTCGCCGTCTTCGCCGATAACGCCGATGAGCTTTGTGATTTCAACCGTTTCGCCTTCGCCGCGAACGATCTTCAGGAGCTTGCCTGTGCCGGGGGAATCCATCGTGATGGTGAGCTTATCTGTCTCCATCTCGAAGAGCGGTTCACCCTCTGTGCAAGCGCCGCCTTCGGGTACGAGCCACTTGATGATCGTACCTTCAGTCATCTGTAAGCCCTGCTTGGGCATAATTACTTTTGTTGCCATTTACAATACCTCTTTAATTACTTATAGAGTACAGCTTTGCAAGCATCAACGATGTCGCTGATCTGCGGAACGATAGCGTTTTCGAGACCGAGGTTGAATGCGAGCGGGCAGTGCTTAGCGCCGAGTCTCTGGATGGGAGCGTCGAGATATTTGAATGCTCTTTCCATAACTTCTGCAGCAACCTGTGCGCCCCAGCCAGCGATCTTGTGAGCTTCGTGAACGATTACGAGACGGCCTGTCTTCTTAACAGATTCGATGATTGTTTCGTAGTCGAAGGGAGCGATTGTTCTGATGTCGATAACTTCAGCATCGATACCCTGCTTTTCGAGTTCCTTAGCAGCTTCGAGGGATCTGGAAACGTAGAGGAGGTTGGAAACGATCGTTACGTCCTTACCTTCACGGCGGATAGCAGCCTGACCGAAGGGGATCATGTATTCGGGATCATCCGGAACTTCTTCCTTGTTGTTGTAGAGAGCCTTGTGTTCGAAGAAGAGAACGGGGTTGTCATCACGGATAGCTGTTCTCAGCAGACCCATAACGTCAGCAGCTGTGGAGGGGCAAGCGATCTTGAGGCCCGGAACGTGCATGAACATTGTTTCGAGGGACTGAGAGTGTGTAGCAGCGTTACCTCTGCCGATACCCTGCTGGCCGCGGATTACAAGCGGAATTCTTGCCTTGCCGCCGAAGATGTATCTTGTCTTAGCAACCTGGTTGATAACCTGGTCAGCAGCTACGAGACAGAAGTCCATGTACATAAGTTCAACAACGGGTCTCATGCCTGCGCATGCAGCACCAAGACCAGCGCCGATGAAGCCAGCTTCGGAAATAGGTGTGTTGAAGCATCTTTCTGCGCCGAATTCGTCAGCCAGACCCTTTGTGCAGCCGAATACGCCGCCGAGGACCTGAACGTCTTCACCCATTACGAATACTCTTTCGTCTCTGCGCATTTCCTGTGCGAGAGTTTCTTTTACAGCCTGTGCATATGTAATTCTCATTAACTTATCCTCCCATTAACCTTCGTAGAATACGTCGTCCATGACGCCTGCCGGGTCGGGTTCGGGGCTGTTGAGAGAGAACTCTACTGCCTGTTCCATTCTTTCAGCTGCGTCAGCTGCGATCGCGTCAAGTTCTTCCTGAGTAGCGTAGCCCTGTTCGATCATCCAGTTGCCGAAACGCTTGATGGGGCACTTCTTCTTCCACTCTTCAACTTCACCCTTCGGACGGTAGATCTGCGGGTCGCCTGTCCAGTGACCTCTCCAACGCTGTGTCTTGCACTCGATGAGTGTAGGACCTTCGCCGCGGAGAGCGCGTTCCTTAGCTTCCATGAATACCTTGTCGATTTCAACAACGTCGTTGCCGTCTACTGTGTAACCGGGCATGTCATATGCCTTTGCACGAACGGAGATATCCTTAACGGAAGTGGACTGAGATTCGGGAACGGAGATACCGTAACCGTTGTTTTCGCAAACGAAGATGATGGGGCACTTCCAAACAGCAGCCATGTTGAGAGCTTCGTGGAATGTACCTTCGTTGGAGGCACCGTTACCGAAGAAAGATACGGAAACGTTCTGCTTCTTCTGCATCTTCTGAGCAAGAGCGGAACCAACAGCGATCGGGATACCGCCGCCTACGATAGCGTTTGCACCGAGGTTACCCTTGGAGAGGTCAGCGATGTGCATGGAGCCGCCGCGGCCTTTGCAGTAACCAGTAGCCTTACCCATAAGTTCAGCGAGTGCTTCGGGGAGCTCAGCGCCCTTAGCAATGCAGTGACCGTGACCACGGTGTGTGGATGTGATGTAGTCTTCGTCTGTCAGTGTGGAGCAGACTGTAGCTGCGATTGCTTCTTCACCTGTGTAAAGGTGAACAGAACCTCTGAGCTTGTTTTCTTCGAAGAGTCTGTATACTCTTTCTTCAAAATCTCTGATTTCATGCATCTTTGTGTAGATCCAGAGTGCACGTTCTTTATTGATCATTTTGTCCTCCTTATATATTAGAGCCGCTTTCCGCGGTCAATATGCAAAAGCGATTTTCCGGGAATATCGATTCGCCGATATACCCCAGAATACCCCGAGGGAAAAATCCCCCAGGGTATACATGAAGTTTTTTAGTTTTTACCGGATTAACCCCAGATTTCTTCGTCAGAGGGCTGGCCTGTGTAGCCGGGCTTAACGTAAGCGATTCTGGACTTGTTGAACAGGTGATAGTATGTGATGTTTTCGGAAGCGGAGTTGTTGCCCCAGGAGCCGCAGCCGAGAGTTGTTGTCGGGTTGAGGCTGTTTGTGAACGCACCACCGTTCTGTGTAGCACAGATCTGGTTGATGAGGATTCTGGAAACGGGCAGTTCAACTGCTGCGTATTCAACGTGTTCCTTGTTGTTGGACTGTACGGATACGGAGTGGCCAGCGCCTTCGTAAAGCAGGTTTGCCTTAGCGATTGCAACAGCTTCTTCCCATGTCTGGTATTCGTAAGCTGTCATAACGGGGCACATCTTTTCCTTGGAGAATACTTCACCCTTGCCGTAGGAACCGGGCTTGATAACGATAACCTTTGTGTCAGCGGGAACTTCTACGCCAGCTGCTTCAGCAACAGCCTGTACGCTCTGACCAACGAGGTTCTTGTTCATAACGCCGCCGGGGAAGATTGCATCGCGGAACTTAGCAACTGTTTCAGCATCGTCAACATAGAAAGCACCGTTTGCCTTGAATGCATCGATAACTTCGTTGTACTTGGAAGCGGGAGCGATGATTGTCTGGTCGCCGGAGCAGATGATACCGTTGTCGAATGTTCTGGAAGCGATCATCTTCTGAGCTGCTTCGTTGAAGTCAACGTCTTCGTCTACGAGACCCTGAACGTTACCGGGGCCTACGCCGTAAGAGGGCTTACCGGAGGAGTAAGCGGACTTAACCATGCCAGCGCCGCCTGTTGCGAGAACAACGTCGCATCTCTGCATGAGGTTGATTGTATCGTCTACGGATTCGATGTCGAGAATCATGAAGATGTCTGTGGGAACGCCCATCTTTGTGAGTTCTGCATCGTAGAGTTCCTTGATCTTAGCTGTGCACTTTACTGCGCGGGGGTGGGGAGCGATGATGATCGTGTTGCCGCCCTTAACTGCGAACATAGCGTTGCACATGGGAGTAACGATGGGGTTTGTGCAGGGTGTAGCAGCGCAAACAACGCCCATGGGCTTAGCTACTTCTACGAGACCTTCGTCTTCGAGGTAGTTGATGATGCCGCGAGTCTTCTTGCCCTTGAGGTGGCTCCAGAGGATTCTGGACTTACCGAGGTTCTTAGCTACCTTGTTTTCGTAAACGCCCATTCTTGTTTCTTCAACTGCCATCTTTGCGAACATTTCAGCATTGTCGAAGATAACCTTTGCGAACATCTTAACGATTGCGTCAATCTGTTCCTGAGAGTAAGTTTCGATAACTTTCTGCGCTTCTCTGGATCTTGCTACGAGAGCATCAATCTGTTCTACTGTTGCCATAATAATTCAGACCTCCACTATGTGAAATAATACATTGAAAAAGACAGTCTGCCCCCTTGGGGCATCTTATCTTTTTTGATTCGCGTGATATTGGTAATACCGCTTTGTAAAATTGGTAATACCATTTTTACGCCTATTTTTAATTATATGATAGCTCCAACAGCCCGCATTGTCAATCCGTTTTTGCTTTTTATTTCTATAATTTTTTATGCAGATCACTTTTGTGAAACTATTAACAAAATTTATATTTTCGAAGATTTTGTATCATACAACACGTGTTTTTTACAATTTTTCAGTAATTTTTCGCAAAAAATTAGACAAGCGCATTTTTTCATGATATAGTAATATCAGAGGAATATGCAGAAAGGAACTGTAGTAATACGCTATGTGTGAGCCGGATAAGAAGGGCAGGCTCTACGAGAACCTCGTGGAGATACTGCTTGGCAAAATCAGAAGCGGCGAACTCCGCCCGGGAGATAAACTTCCCTCCGAGCGTCAGCTCTCCGAAGAATATCACGTCAGCCGACCTGTCGTACGCGAAGCACTGCGCTCGCTCGACCGCATGGGCTGTATCGAATCCAAAGTCGGCGGAGGAACCTATATCAAATCCGCAACGCTGGATAATATGCTCGACCCCTTCTCCGTCATCATCCATCAGGATGAGCGGCTGATCCGCGACCTGATCGAGGTTCGTATCCTGCTGGAAAGCGATGCTGCAGCACTCGCCGCACAGAAGATCACACCCGAACAGTGCGATGAGCTGGAAAAGATCCTCGAGCAGACGACAAAAGACGTTCAGGAAGGCGGCTACGGCCTCGACGGCGAAAACGCATTCCACAACAGCATCACAAAGATCGCCGATAATACTGCGCTCACAATGATCCTCAACATGTGTGCAAACCTGCTCTCCACCAGCCGTGAAGCAACTCTGCGTATCCCCGGTCAGCCGGAAAGCTCCGTCAGCGACCACCGCAACATCTTCGAGGCGATCAAAAACCACTCCGCTTCTCAGGCATCCAAGCTCATGAAGCAGCACCTCAAGAAAGCCCGCAAGAACTTCGACCGCTCCATGAAAAAGAGCAGATGATCTTGCTTTCGGAAATGAATAATGAATTGGAATAAAAAAACGATCCCACAGGAATGGGATCGTTTTTTGTTATCAGTTAAAGTTCTTGAGGATTCTTAAGGAACTTCTTTCAAGAAGTTCCTTAAGCCCGCGGAGCGATTACAATTCACTGATCTCCATATCCTCCTTCGTCACCACCCTCGGCGGCTTCTTGCAAAGCGCATCATAGAGGATCGGAACGATGTAGAGCGTCATGAATGTCGCGTAGATCAAACCGCCGATGCAGGTGACCGCCATGGGCTGCGTCAGGCTCGCACCCGTACCCAGCGCCATCGCCATCGGCACAAGACCGAGGATGGTCGTGATCGCAGTCATGAGAACGGGACGCAGACGCGTATGGCATGCCTCAAGGACAGCTTCCTTGCGGTCTGTTCCGTCTTTACGCAGGAGAACGATATAGTCGATCAGCACGATACCGTTGTTTACGATGATACCGACGAGCATGACCATGCCGACCATGGCGATGATGCTCAGGTCCATCCCGCAGATCAGCAGCGCGATCAGACCGCCCGTGAATGCCAGCGGGATCGTGAACATTACGATAAACGGAGAAAGCAGCGACTGGAACTGTGCCACCATGATGAGATATACGATCACGATGCCCAGCAGCAGCAACAGCACCAGGTCTCCCATCGCATCCATGATGGATTCGTTCTCACCCTTGAATTCATAGGAGAGACCTTCCTCCTGATAATCCGCGAGTGCCTTCTGCGCATCCGCAGTAACGAGCGTGACGTTCCTGCCTTCTTCCAGGGATGCCGTTACCTGCAGATATCTGCGCTGCTCCAGACGGTCGATCGTCGCCATGGATGTCGTTTCCGTGATCTCCGCGATGTCCGCAAGCTCGACCTGCTTCTTCTCGCCTTCTCTGTCCGTTACGGTAAATACATGATCGCGGATGTCATCCAGCTTCAGCTCGGAATCTGCGATTACGGTTACTTCCGTATCGTTGATCTCTGTATTGAGCGTCGTATCCGCAAGCTTCGCGGCGATCTCCGCATAGACCTGCGCCGTGGTAAGCCCCTGCTCCATCGCCTTGTTTTTATCAACGGTGATCAACAGCTTGGGTGTCGTCTCTTCGATGCCGTTATAAACCTCCGCGATACCGTCGACATTTTCGAGGATGCCCGCGATCTCGTTTGCGGAGCGTTCCAGTGTCTCCAGCTCAGTGCCGTAAAGGTCGATCGCGATGCCTGCATCCGAACCCGTCATGGACATCATGGAGGATGCGCCCATCAGCGAGGATTCCGCCTCGGGATGACGGTCGAGGATGGTCTGTATCTTACCTTCGATATTGCCGCCCGAATCCACACCTTCTTCCAGAACAGCATACATCGTGACGCTGTTGACTGCGCCCGAGCCGCCGGAGGAGATGCCGATCACGCTGGAAAGTCCGTCGGAAAGCATGGAGCCTACCGCCGCAACTCCCTCGATCTCCTTGATCTCTGTCACGATCTCTTCGCATGTGCCGATCGTGTCTTCAAGTGTGTTTTCCTCGGGGAGCGTCAGCGAGATCATGATCTGCGTGCTCTCCATCTCGGGCATATAGGAGAAGCCTTTGCTGAATGCGAGGACCACGCTCGCAGCAAGCAGTGCGACCGATACGATCAGGCAGATCGCCTTATGCGAGAGCGCCCAGCTGAGCGACTTCTTATATCCGTTTGCAAATTTATCAAAACCCTTGGTTTCCTTGATGCTGACTCGCTTGAACATTCCCGAAGCGATCGCAGGAACTACCGTCAGCGCAACAACAAGGCTCGCGAGCAGCGAATATGCGATCGTCAGCGCAAGGTCCGTAAAGAGCTGACGTGTGATACCTTCGATAAATACGATCGGCACAAATACGCATACCGTCGTCAATGTGGATGCGACGAGCGCACCTGCGATCTGCGATGCACCCGAGATCGCCGCCTTATAGGGAGAGAGTCCCATTCTGCGCAGGCGGTAGATGTTCTCGATCGCAACGATGGAGTTATCCACCAGCATACCTACGCCCACGGCAAGACCCGAGAGCGAGATCATATTGAGCGTAACACCCGAGAAGTACATCAACACGATCGCGAATACCACGCACACGGGGATGCTCAGCGCAACGATGCCCGTCGGTCGAAGATCCCTGGGGAAGAGCAGCCGGATCAGGATCGCAAGCACAGCACCGCTCAGCAGGTTTTCCAGTACCGAGTCGATGACGATATGGATATACTGTCCCTGATCGAGCAGCATCGTAAAGCCGAGTCCGGGATACTGCGCGGAAAGTTCTTCAAATTTTTCCTGTATATTGTCCGAAGCCTCTGCCGTTGCCGCGTCGGACTGCTTCTGGAAAGAAAGCAGCACGCCGTCGTTGCCGTTGAGCTTCGCATAAATTTCATCGGAATTATCGTCTACGACGACATCCGCAACATCCGAGAGCAGGATGGGATCCAGCCCGTCAATGCCGAGGTCCATCAGCACGAGACCCTCGAGTTCCTCTGCCGTACGGATCGTATCGCCGACGCCAACCATCCACTGCGCACCGTCCGCAGCCTCCGCGTATCCCGCAGGCATGGAGAAGTTCTGCGCAGTAAGGATCTGCGAGATCATGCTCTCCGTAAGGATGGTATGCAGGTCCGCACCTTCGTATGCCGCTTCCTTCGCATCTGTGATCTGATCCGCCGCACTGTCGAGGCTGTCCTCAGAGCCTTCCAGCTGCTTTTCCGTCAGCTGCAGCATGCTCTCGCCTGCAGTCAGCTGCGCAAGCGCACCGTAGAGCGAAT
>JAZRGP010000434.1:0-7279 GCA_045644225.1 Christensenellaceae bacterium
ATCCCCGCTGCGGCGGCTGCACGCTGCTGCATCTTTCCTACGAGGGTCAGCTGAAGGCAAAGCGCGAGCACGTCGCAAACTGCCTGCGGAAGTTCTCGGGAACAGACCTCATCCCCGAAGAATGCGTTCCTTCTCCGAAGCCGCTCCATTACCGCAACAAGGTCAGCATGCCCGTCAGCTATGAGGATCAGTCCGTAAAGATCGGCTGCTTTGCCGCACGTTCCCATCGCGTCATCGATGCGAAGAACTGCCTGCTCGCGGAGGATATCTTCTCGGAGATCATTGCGGAGCTGCGCACATTTTTCCGTGAAAACCGCACTCCCATCTACAACGAACGCTCGGGCAAAGGTCTCGTCCGCCATATCGTACTGCGTACAACGGCAAACGGCGATATCATGCTGGGGCTCGTCATCAACGGCAGAAAGCTTCCCAAACAGGACCTCCTTGTCAAGCAGCTTACGCGCAAGTTCCCGCGTATCAAAACCATCGTGCTGAATCACAACACGCAGACAGGCAACGTGATCTTAGGCACAGAAACCACAGCCATCTACGGAAACGGCCGCATCCGCGAGACGCTCCTCGGGCTTTCCTTTGATATTTCCCTGAATACATTCCTTCAGGTCAACCATGATCAGACCGAGCAGCACTATTCCCATGCGCTCTCTTTCCTTAAGGACGATACAGATGCCGTCGGCGCAGACCTCTACTGCGGCGCAGGCACCATCACGCTCAATGCCGCGAAGAAATGCAAAAAGATCTACGGCATCGAGATCGTTCCGCCTGCGATCAAAGACGCAAGGAACAACGCAAAAATTAACGGCATCGAAAATGCAGAATTCCTCTGCGCAGACTGTGCGGAAGGTTTTTCGAAGATCCTCGAAAAGGAAGGCAAGCTCGATTTCGTCATCGTCGATCCTCCGCGCAAGGGTCTCGTCCCCTCCGTCATCGAGGACATCGCAAAGAGCGGCGCACCCAAGGTGATCTACGTCTCCTGCGACCCCGCGACCCTCTCCCGCGATATCTCCCTCTTCTCCCCGCAGGGCTACACAGCCCTCTCCGCAAAGCCCTTCGACATGTTCCCGCAGAGCGGACATGTGGAGACGGTGGTGGTTCTTTCCAAAACAACCGAAAACGAATAAAACAAAACACGTAAAATAAAAGCCCGCTATTCTCAAGATGAGAAAAGCGGGCTTCTATTATTTTATTATTTATGCTTCTTCGGGAATGAACATTGCCTTAATGCCGTTTTCAGCAGTAAGATCATTGAATACGCTTTCCCATTCTTCGATACCTGTTCTATGCGTGATCAGCATACCGAGGTCCTTATCGGTGTTTGCCATCAGTCTGAGAGCCTTATCCCAGGATGTATAGCTGGAGCTCATGCAGCCAACTACATCAAGAGACTTCAGTACGATCTGCTTCCACGGTACATTGCTCATATCTGCGCCCATACCGATCGCGCAGAGCTTACCGCACTTCTTGAGCATCTCGATACTGGAGGAAATACCTGCGCCGGAACCGCTCGTTTCGATAACCTTATCCGCACCGATGCCATCTGTAAGTTCCATAACGACATCTACGGGGTTTTCCTTCTGAACGTTGACTGCGATATCTGCGCCCAATGCCAGAGCAACGGGGAAACGCTGCTTTTCGCAGGATTCCAGACCTGTGATGATGACCTTGCCTGCGCCCATCTGCTTTGCAACAAATGCACACATGATACCGATCGGGCCTGCGCCTGTTACGACAACAGTATCACCGCAGTCGATGCCGCAGCGTTCTGTTACCTGATGTACTGTGATCGCCATCGGCTCAGCAAGTGCTGCGATATCCCAGGCAAGACCTTCGGGGATCTTGTGCAGGAGCTTTTCAGGCATTACGACATAGGGAGCGAACGCACCGTCAAAACCCCAGCCCGGAGAACGCTTGTCGGGGCAGAGCTGGATCTTGCCTGTTCTGCAGAGATAGCATGTTCCGCAAGCAAAGGAGTGCGGCTCAGCAACAACCTTGTCACCGACTGCGAATTTCTTTACTGCACTGCCTGTCTCTACGATCTCGCCGGAGAATTCGTGACCCATGATTACAGGCGGCCAATAAGGAAAGAGGTCGTGCCAGATATGAAGGTCCGTGCCGCAGACACCTGCAGCCTTGACCTTGATCTTTACCCAATCTTCTCCGCGGAGCTGCGGTTCAGGGCATTCTCTGACTTCTACATTGCCTTTGCCCTTCGCGGTTTTGAAAAGACCTTTCAATGTGATCGCCTCCTTATTCCTTTACAAGGATCGCACGCGCATTTGCACCGTCTGTGTCGACGAGCATCAGCGGCAGGCAGTAGAGCTGATATTCACCGGGTTCAACATTCTTGAGGTTGATGCACTCGATAATGCATACTTCGTTGCCGAGCAGTGTGTTGTGAGCCGGCATACCTTCGCTGCCGAAGGGGTCGACCGTGATGTAGTCGAGACCTACTGTTTCAACGCCTGCCTCTACCATAGCTTCACAAGCGCTCTTGTCAAGATAGATGAATTCAGGATAGAAATGATCCAGGTTGTAATATTCGAGAGAGTTCTTTGTCTTGAAGAGGATCTTCTTATAGTCCTTCAGCGGAACATCCTTCAGTGTTTCTGCCGAAATGCACTTTTCTTCGTGTGTTGCATCTACAACAAGTGCCTTGCCGACCCAGCGGTCAAGATCATAGCAAGTAAAGTTCTTGCCTGTGTTGTTGAAATGATAGGGAACGTCAACGTGTGTGCCGTGATGCAGACCGTGCTTCATCTGACCGACGTTTGCAACGCCGCCGCCATCAAGCGTGCAGATAAAGGAATATTCGGGAGTCGGGTCACCGGGATAGATGATCGTGTCCTTGCAAAGCGGAGTGCTGATATCAATATAATTTGCCATAGTTTTCTCCTCTCGTGTCTTATTCTTTCATGTTCTTTATTTCGGCGATAAACGCCTCTGCGGATTCAGCATCGGGAATGATACCCAGTTCGAACCCGTATTCTCTTTCTTCAAGGGCTTTCAGAACGATGAGCTCGCCTTTTTCTCTTGCTGCTACTCTGCCCATAGGAGCATTTGTACCGGGTTCAACAGCGAATACATAGTCCTGTTCACCGGACATTCTCCATGTGTTGAATGACGGGAATTTTTCCGCATCGATCTTGATGTATGCGCCGTATTCCAGCTTGCGGTTGATCACGCCAACTGCAACACCCTGCTTTCTCGGCAGATCGTGCACAGCGCATTCATAGCCAAAGTTCGGGATGGGAGCATCCAGCTTGATCGGGAAAGCGTTTTCGCGCTCGCCGCCTGCTTCCGGTAGAAGCTTTTTCGCGGGAGACCAGATCTCGCTGTCTTCACTGACGACCGGCCAGCCAAAGTTTACGTGATACATCAGCATAAACGGCGTTTCGTTGTAACCGTCGTTTTTGATGGTATCTTTGAGCCAGATCTTGGTCTGACCCTGCTTGATCGTTATCTCACGCTTCACGAGGATATTTTCCTGATACAGGCAGCTCTGACGCACAAAGCCCGTCAGCTTGACCGTATAGATCTCTTCCTCGTCATAAAATTCATCGATATAATACCGCTCTGCAGGAATGTTGTCTGCGCGGTCATGCAGACCGAGGAAAGTATCCCCGTCCTTGCAAGGGGTACCAATCTGCGTATAGCCGCAGGTGCCGACAAGGCCGCCGACGAATCCACGGAAAAAGCCCGTTTCACTGCATTCAAAGTACTGCGGACCGACGATTCCGTTTTTGCACTGCCAGGTGATGGATTTGCCGCAGAACTGAGCATCCGCGATATCCATGCCCTTATCCACCATGACCGTGAAATGAAGACCGGTATCGTTATACATCTCAACGGCTTTTACACCGTGCTGCAAACCGCCGCGGAATTCGATTTCCCGCGCACCCATGATCTGGCTCATGCGGCCTACTCTGCGGCGAACTTCCGCCGCATCATATTCTTTGCCGTATAATTTCATTTGCTACTCCTCCGAAATTTCAGTTGTGTACCAAAGAATCAACCATGAGCTCCGCCCGATAAAATCGAGGGAGCTCTAAGTCATTCAGCAATATATTTTGTTTGCTTTTTTGTTCGAAAAATTACTTTTTCTTTACATTTACGCTGGAGAGACCTACCGCAACGAGGATAACGATACCCTTCATAACGAACTGCCAGTAGGAAGATACCTGCATAAGGTTAAGACCATTACTCATAACGCCAAGGATGAGCGCACCGATGAGTGTCATCAGGATCTTACCGTCGCCGCCTGTGAGCTTCGTACCACCGATAACTGTAGCTGCGATCGCGTCCATTTCCCAACCGTCACAAGCTGTCGGCTGACCACTCGTAAGACGGGATGCAAGAACGATACCTGCGAGAGCTGCAAGCGTACCGGAGAGTGTGTAAGACGCTGTTGTATAAAGGTCAACATTGATACCGGAAAGTCTTACTGCCTCTGCGTTGCCGCCGATTGCGTAAATATAACGACCAAACTTCATGTAATTGAGTACAATATAAAGAATAACATATACAATTACAATAATCCAGAACGGAACGGGGAGACCGAGGAAAAATCCTTTACCGATCTGCTGGAATGCATCACCGAGGTCATAGATCGGAAGACCGTCTGTCAGGAGGTAACCAACACCTCTTGCTACTGTCATCATTGCAAGTGTAACGATGAAGTACGGGATCTTGATCTTTGTGATGATGATACCGTTGATCGTACCGAGGATCGCACCGAGAAGAAGGCCAACTACAATTGCGAGAACAAGGTTTCCGCCGCCGGATGCACGGAGGATCATCGTTGTGATCAGAGAGGAAAGGCATGCTACCGAACCTACGGAAAGGTCGATACCACCGGTCAGAAGAACGACCGTCATACCACCTGCAAGGATCGCGTTCGTTGCGATCTGTTTGAAGATGTTTTCAATGTTGCTGCCTGTAAGGAAAATATCGCCCTTTGCGATCGCCATGATCGCACACAGACCAACAAATACCAAAATTACTGCTAAATCTTTTACATCTAATTTTCTGGTTTTCTTAACCGCAGTATTTTTCTCACTCATTACTGAATCCTCCTTAGTTTACGGAATAGGAAAGTATTTTTTCCTGAGATGCTTCATCGCCTGCGATCTCCGCCTTGATCGTGCCTTCGTGCATAACGATGATTCTATCGGAAATCTGCAGGATCTCGGGAAGGTCGGAAGAGATAACGATAACACAGATACCCTCTTTTACGAGGTTATCCATCAGCTGATAGATCTCTGCCTTAGCGCCAACGTCGATACCTCTTGTCGGTTCGTCAAAGATCAGAACTTCGGGCTTTGCAAAGAGCCACTTTGCAAGAACGACCTTCTGCTGGTTACCGCCGGAGAGGTTCTTCGCAAGCTGATGAACGCTGGGTGTCTTGATACGGAGCTGACCGGAAAAATCTTCAGCATATTCTGTTTCGGATTTGCCGTTGATAAAACCTGTCTTGATTACACGTTTAATATCTGTAAGAGTGATATTCTTCTTGATATCCATACCCAGGACAAGACCCTGATGTTTTCTGTCTTCCGTCATCAGCGCGATGCCGTGTTTGATCGCGTCTTTAACGCTCTTGATCGCGATCTTTTTGCCGTGCATATAAACTTCGCCGGCATCTGCCTTATCTGCACCGAAGATCGCTCTCATAAGCTCTGTTCTGCCTGCGCCGACCAGACCGGAGAAGCCGAGGATCTCGTTCTTATATGCCTTAAAGCTGACATCCTTGACTCGTGTTCCTACGACCATGTTCTTTACTTCAAGAACAAGCTCGCCGCGTTCTCTTACTTCGTGACGTTCGCCCTTGATCTCTCGGCCGACCATCATATGGATCAAGCTTTCATTGGTAACTTCTCCGATGGGTTTTGTATCGATCAGCTTACCGTCACGGAATACCGTAACTCTGTCAGCAAGCTGGAAAATTTCTTCCATACGGTGAGAAATATATATAATCGTAACGCCCTGTTCCTTCAGTTTATCGATGGTCTTGAAGAGCGATTTGATTTCTACCGCTGTAAGCGATGCTGTCGGCTCGTCCATGATCAGCAGACGTGCATTCCAGGAAAGCGCCTTTGCGATCTCGATCATCTGCATCTGCGCAATACTGAGCTTTTCAACTCTGGTTCTTACATCGTGTGTAATGCCAAGGTCTTCGCAGATCTTCTGAGCGTTGTCGTACATTTGCTTCTTACTAACGAAGCCCGCCTTTGCAGGCTCCTGTCCCAGATAAATATTTTCCGCAATAGATAAGTTGGGATTAAGATTCAGTTCCTGATAAATAATACTGATGCCGCGGGATTTAGCATCATGCGGGTTTTTAATATCAACTTCTTCGCCCCTATAGAAAATGGTGCCGGAAGTTTTGTCAATCGCACCTGCGAGAATCTTTAACAGCGTGGACTTGCCGGCGCCGTTTTCTCCGCAGATCGCCATAAGTTCGCCTTCTTCAATATCAATGGAAACATTGTCGAGGGCAACAACACCGGGATAGACCTTTGTGATATTTTTCATTGATAAAATGGTTCCCACTGTTTCACCTCCAAAAATAGATAGAAGGAGGGGCGTTTAATCCCCTCCTCATAAATCTCAGTTCAACAAGATTATTTGCCGGACGGATAGTCAGCAATGTTGTCAACTGTTACAAGGTACTGAGCAGCAGCGTCAACTTCTACCCATTCACCGAGGTCTTCGCCTTCGATCTTGCGGATTGCAGCGTCGATTGCGCATTCGCCGATGATGATACCGTCAGCAGCTACAGAGCACTTAACGTACTTGCCGTCTTCCATGAGCTTTCTTTCGCCAGCGCCAGCGTCGAAGCCAACTACGCAAACCTTAGCGGGATCGATGCCTGCAGATTCGTATGCAGCGTCAGCGCCCATTGCGGAGTCACCGTTGATACCGAACATGATGTTGATGTCGGGGTTAGCCTGGAGAATATCTTCAGCAACCTTGAGTGCGCCTTCCATGTTAGCGCCGCAGTCGATAGCTGTTACCCATTCTACATCGGGAGCTACAGATGCGAGACCTTCCTGGTAACCCTTTGCACGGTCACGGCAGTTCTGGAAGTAGGGGTAGTCGAGGAGAGCAGCCTTGCCCTTACCATCGTTGTACTTGTTAGCCCATTCGCCTGCCCAGACGCCTGCCATGAATGCGCCGTCATACTGGTTTGTACCGATGAGGGGGTATACGCCTTCGATCAGTGTCATTTCTACGAGAACCGGTACGCCTGCTTCTTCAGCGG
>JAZRGP010000435.1:0-4281 GCA_045644225.1 Christensenellaceae bacterium
CCTCGCTTGCGGTCATGGTCTTATCGAAAACGCTCCCTCAGAGCAAGAAAATCTATTCTGCCCGCCGTTCGTCTTTTCTCACGTAACGTCCCTCATCAGCGCACCGCTCATCTATAGCGATACTATCCTCGGCACGCTTGAGATATACTCTGTCGATGGCAAACGATTCACCACACGCGACCTTCTCCTCCTCTCCGCACTTGCCCGCAATGCAGGCACCGCCATCGAGAATGCCCGCCTCTACGAAACGACTAAACTACGCCTTGAGGAAGAAAAGATCATCTCCGAACTGGCACAGATCGGAGCTATGACGATAGACCCCGAAGCCATCTTGTCAAACTCCGCCGACTGCATCCGCCGTGCCCTGTCTGCCGCATGGTGCATCGGTGCACTGCCCTACACACCGACAGAACCGTACCGATTCGTCAATGCAGCCATCCCCGATCCTACTTCCCTCACACGCCATCCTCTGCTCGCCTCAGCCCTCGCACAAGAAGAAGCCACCTTCTTCCCTGCCGCCGACCTTCCGCTCCCCGAGTCCTACAACTGCAAACATCTGCTCCTTCTTCCGCTCAAAAACGATCAGGAATCGGTCGGATTCTTCCTCTGCGGACTGACTCAGCCGATCTTCTCGCGATACCCATTCGCCAAACTGATAACAAGGCAAGTAGCCTTCGGACTGGAAAAAGCGCACCTCTACAACCAAGTCAAATCAATGGCACTCTCGGACGGACTTACAGGGCTCGCCAATCGCCGCAACTTCGATATGCTTCTCAAGACAGAGCTTCGCCGCTCCGCATCTCTCAAGCGTCATCTCAGCCTCATCATGCTCGACCTTGACAATTTCAAACGATACAATGATACCTACGGACACCTCACAGGCGATAAACTGCTTGCACAGGTCGGTCAGATCCTGCATCACAACATCCGAAGCATCGACCTTGCAGCCCGCTACGGCGGTGAAGAATTCAGCATCATCCTGCCGGAATGCAGTGCCTCCGACGCACTCACCATCGCCGAAAAGCTCCGCACCACCATTGAAACGAGTCACTTTCCCGACAGCCTCGGCACCTTCACCGCATCCATCACAGCCAGTCTCGGTATCGCCACCTACGACCCTGCCATCACCGCCCACGCACCCGACAGCGAAAAGATCATCTCACTCGCAGACAAGGCACTTTACGAGGCCAAAGAAGCAGGACGCAACCGTATCGCCGCCGCTACGAACCTCAACTGACCGACGGATTTTCCGTCGGTCAGTCTCATTCAAATAAATAAATATTCCTCTCAAAAAACCTTATACTCAATAACATTTATTTATAACATCATAAATATGTTAAATTTATCACAAGATTTCGGCAGATGGTAATTGACAAATGTTTCATTCAATTTTATAATAATATTGTTGAATAATTCGGATGCTTTATATGCAGAAATCGGTAGCTCGTCATATCGATTTCAGCAGTAAGTATCACGGTTTATTCATGAATAAGTTACATATTTCTTAGGAGGAGATACCAATGGCTAAACCAGTTAAAATTATGGAAACAGTTTTACGTGATGCTCATCAGTCCTTGTGTGCAACTCGTATGCGTATCGAAGACATGCTCCCGATGTTGGAAACTCTTGACAACGCTGGCTTCTGGGCTTTGGAAGCTTGGGGCGGCGCAACGTTCGATAGCTGCCTTCGTTTCTTGAACGAAGATCCGTGGGAAAGACTTAAAACCCTCAAAAAACACTTGCCGAAAACTCCGATCTCGATGCTTCTCAGAGGTCAGAACATCCTCGGTTACAACCACTATGCTGACGACGTTGTAGAAATGTTCGTTAAGAAAATGGTTGAACATGGTATCGGCGTTATCCGCGTATTCGACGCACTCAATGACGTTCGTAACCTTGAAACTGCAATCAAAGCCGGCGTAGCTTCCGGTGCACACGTACAGGGTGTATGCGTTTACACGATCAGCCCGTACCATCAGACTCAGGATTACGTTAAACTTGCAAAAGAATTGCAGGCTCGTGGCGTTAACTCCATCTGTATCAAAGATATGTCCGGTATGATCAAACCGTACGTTGCTTACGATCTCGTAAAAGCAATCAAAGCTGAAGTTGATCTTCCGGTTCATCTCCACACTCACTACACTTCCGGTATGGCTGCAATGGCAGAACTCAAAGCTGCTGAAGCTGGCGTAGACATCATCGACTGCGCACTCTCCACGTTCGCTAACGGTACTTCCCAGCCGCCGACTGAATCCATGATCGCTACGTTCGAAGGTACGGAATATGACACTGGTATCGACCGTCAGGCTTTGAAACCGGTTGCTCTCCACTTCGCAGGCGTTAAGAAAAGAATCGCTGGCGAGTTCGGCTTGAACACGCACTTCGATACGAACGTTAACGTTCTCGACTTCCAGATCCCGGGCGGTATGCTCTCCAACTTGCGCAAACAGATGTCCGAAATGGGTCTCGAATCCGACGAAGATTATCAGGCACTTCTCGACGAAATGCCGATCGTTCGTGCAGACGCTGGTTACCCGCCGCTCGTAACTCCGACGAGCCAGATCGTTGGTTCCATGGCTGCATTCAACGTAATGATGACGAAAATGGGTGGCGAACGCTACTCCATGGTTCCGAAAGAATTCCGCGATCTCTGCCGTGGTCTCTATGGCCGTACGCCGCAGCCGGTTAACCCGGAACACAAAGACAAAATCCTCAACGGCGCAGAAGAAATCACTTGCCGTCCGGCAGACAACATTCCGCCGCAATTGGATGAACTCAAACAGCAATTGGCAGATGCAGGTTATCCGAACGCTTCCATCGAAGACGTTCTCTCCTATGCAATCTTCCCGCAGGTTGCTCTTGAGTTCTTCAAAAACAACCGTTAATCAAAACTCGAAAGCCTGTGCGTAAGCACAGCCTTGTCTTTTTGTTAATATGGTACCATTATAAAAACAGCTTGAGCATTATGCCCAAGCTGTTTTCTTGTATCTTCCATCATACTGTTAGAGGATCAGTTCCTGCCCATCAGAGAGAACCTCTACCCTTCTATTCGGACAAAGCTGTCTCATCTTGTCAGGTACCTCTGTATGGATCGGAACTACGATATCGGGATCTGCGAGTCTGATCACCTCAAGAATATCGTCTGCCGTTATATGCCCGCTCGAATGGAGTGATTCCCATGTCCCTGCCAAATTTAAAAAGGCAGGGATCGAACTGTTCGGCTTCGTGCGGTATCCGTCCCACATAGAATAAAGTATGATCCCCTCTGCAGGGTCGAACTGTTTAATAATATTCCTAAACTGCCAATTATCACGTACAGCCATTAAAAATCCGTCTTCACGCAGTTTTTCAAGTTTATCATCGCTGTAAATATCTCTCTGCAGATTGCGATACAACTCCGAATGATGCCCCCAATGCTGTTCCATCAATTCCAGAAGCTTGCTTTGATATGTATCGCAGATAAACCTTTTATTTTTTGACGAGAGTTTCGCTAACCCACACATTCGTTCCAGATTTGTCGATGCACATAACACATAGACATACTTGTACTTGCTCATATATGCCTTGACCTTCTGCTGGAGCTCTCGTTCGCTCATCGGTCTTATGCCGTTTCTCGACAACGTTGTCCCTTCGACGATCAGCACATCCACTTTACCGATCTTACGCAAAATCTTAGGAATCGCTTTTCCTCGGAAACCATGCATCCGAAAATCACCTGTATATAGGATCCGCTTCCCGTCTGCTTCAATTAGAAAGAAATAGCTGTCAGACGCCGAATGATCGACTGAATACGGCGTAATGCGAATATCCCCTATCGGCAATACCACATCCTCACGAAACGTCTTTGCCATATCGATCTTTCGATATAACATATCATTTTTTACACGAGCGCTAAACGTCAGCATAATATCCTTTGCCAACGTCCCCATATACATTGGAACATCGTCACGCACACGAAGCATCTGCCCTGTATGATCGCCATGATAATGCGTAAACAAAACTGCATCACATATACCATTATTATCGGTAACACCTGCAATATTCAGCGGTGCGGAAACAAAATCATCACAAAGCGACAACTCGTCTCCCATATCAATGATGATCCGCGTCGTCTCCGTACGAATCTCAGTCGCGATCCCACCGATCTGATGTGTTCCCCGATGAATAATGATCTTCATGTTTTACTCCTCTAATCGATCTAAACATTTTACTATCCCAATACTTCGAGCGAAAATCTCTTTTGCCACTCTTCTAATCTCATCATGTTATCTGTATACAGAC
>JAZRGP010000436.1:0-3576 GCA_045644225.1 Christensenellaceae bacterium
ACCGCGCCGCCGCCGACCGCGATCACGAGGTCTGCCTTTGCATCACGGACGATCGCAGCGCATTCATCCGCGAGGGAGTCCGTAGGTTCCTCAGCGCAGGAGATGCAGGAGGGGATGGCGGAGATGCCTGCCGCAGTCAGCTGCCCGAGGAGCTCAGCGAGGATGCCGCTGCGTTCCAGCGAAGCGGAGTGAAAGAGAACGGCTTTCCTGCCGAAGCAGGAGGCTTCTTCCGCGAGGCGGCCGCGTGTTCCGCAGCCGAAGATAAGCTTGGGTACGAGATACTGCATATATGATTCCTCCGTTGAGAGATGTTCTGAATAATACAGACTAAGAATAACATTTATCGGGGAAAAACACAAATCACAAAATAGTTATTTACTAACGCGGAAATCTTTGTTAAAATATTTGTACCGAACAAATTGATCGAGGACTTTTGTATGCTTCGCGGATGCGGAGTATTGAGATCTGAATATCATCAAATATCAAATAATTAGGAGAGATTGTTATGATCACAGTTGTTGGTAGTTTTGTAGTAGACCTTATGAGCCGTACACCCCATATGCCCGTTCCCGGCGAAACAGTTCTCGGCGGTCCCTTTAAGATGGGTCCCGGCGGCAAGGGTGCGAACCAGGCTGTTGCAGCAGCACGCCAGGGCGTCAAGGTCAACATGGTAACCAAGCTCGGCAACGACGAGTTCGGCGAACTCGCTAAGAAGAACTTTGAGGCAGAGGGTCTGGATTATTCCCTTACACCCATCGATCCCGTTGCTTCCACAGGTGCGGCGCTGATCCTCGTTGATGACATCACAGGCGAAAACATGATCGTCGTAGCAAGCGGTGCATGCCTCACGCTGACAAAGGAAGAAGTATATAAGGCAGAAGAAATGATCGCGAACTCCAAGGTCGTCGTTCTTCAGCTGGAGACATCCATGGAATCCGTTAAGGCGGCTGTAGAGATCGCAATGAAGCACAACGTTCCCGTTATCTTCAACCCCGCTCCGTTCTCCGAATTCCCCGAAGAGATCCTCCCCGGCGTAACATACGCAACACCCAACGAAACAGAAGCAGGCTTCTGGGCAGGTGTTGAAGTTGTGGACGATGCATCCGCGATCGAAGCTGCAAAGCGCATCAAGGCAAAGGGCGTTAAGACTGTTCTTATCACACTCGGCAAGCGCGGCGCACTGCTCTATCAGGGTGAAGACAATTATGAATTCGTCGATTCCTTCACAGTTAAGGCAGTCGACACAACAGGCGCAGGCGATGCGTTCAACGGCGGCTTTGCTTATGCGGTTGCAGAAGGCATGGAACTGAAGGATGCAGTCCGCTATGCAAGTGCGGTTGCGGCTCTTTCCGTAACAAAGGTCGGCACAGCACCTGCAATGCCTTATAAGGAAGAGGTTGAAAAGTTCCTCGCAGAACAGAAATAATTTCTGCTTTCCCAATGAGATGAGGATCCCGCTTCTGAAAAGAAGCGGGATTTTTATATGAAAGGCTTTGAGAGAAAAGATTCAAAAAAGAGGGCAGGAGGCCTGTCAACAGTTTACAAAACTGGTCTGACAAGCGAAATGCGTAAAATTTGCATTTTTCCATATGATTTTTTTCGTTTTTCGTAATGATATAGGGTTTTTTGCGGGAAATGGTCTGACAATTTTTTGAAAAAACGAAGAAAAAAGGGTGGAATTTTTCAAAAAGGTATTATATAATCAAAAAGAGCGTTTATGAGAGAATCGGTATGTTCGATTTCAAAACGCACAGGATGGAGATGGTTTTATGGTAGAGAATTCTATGGTATTCGGGCTGATCGCCTCGGTTATCGGTCTCATTGTTGCGGGACTTCTGGCAATGATGATCAAAAAGACACCGATCGGCAATCAGAACATGGTTCGTATTTCAGGTTTTATCAAGAACGGTGCGATGGCATATCTTGTAAGACAGTATAAAGTGCTCGTTATCTTCCTTGCGCTGATGGCGATCCTGCTTTGCGTACTCCCCGGTCTTGGCTGGATGATGGCAGTATGCTTTATTTTCGGCGCGGGTCTTTCCGTACTGGCCGGCTACTGCGGCATGCGCGCTGCGGTAATGTCCAACGCAAAGACTGCGGACCAGGCGACAAAGGGCATGGCGAATGCATTCCGCATTGCGTTCTCCGGCGGCTCGATCATGGGTCTTATGGTCGTTTGCCTCGGTGCTGCAGGCGTCATGATCGTATATCTTGTTACAAAGGATATCAACGTCCTTACGGGCTTCTCCTTTGGTGCAAGCTCGATCGCACTCTTCTGCAGAGTAGGCGGCGGTATCTATACAAAGGCTGCTGACATGGCTGCTGACCTCGTCGGTAAGGTCGAAGCGGGCATCCCCGAAGATGACCCCAGAAACCCCGCTGTTATCGCGGATAACGTTGGCGATAACGTCGGCGACGTTGCAGGCATGGGTGCTGACCTCTTCGAGAGCTACGTCGGCTGCGTGATCTCTGCGATGATGCTTGCGGTTGCTGCAGGTATCGAGAACGGTGTTGCGCTTGTAATGCTGCTCGTAGCGAGCGGTATCGTTGCATCTGTTATCGGCATCGTACTCGTAAGATTCCTTCGCGCGAAGGATGTTTCCAAGACGCTCTCCGGCGGCACGACCTTCACGGCGGCGATCACGGCGGCGGCTTCTGCAGTGTTCTCCTATGTCCTCACGGGAACATTCCACGCATTTATTGCGATTTTTGTCGGTATCTTTGCAGGCGTACTGATCGGCAAATTTACTGAGATCTATACATCTGAAAAATTCAAGACAGTTAAGAATATTGCGGGCAGCAGCGAAAGCGGCTCTGCAACGACGACGCTCACAGGTCTTGCGGCAGGTATGCGCAGCACGGCAGTCACAGTGATCACGCTCGTTCTTGCGATCATCATCGCGTACATCTCGATGGATCAGCTGGATGCAGGCTTCTTCGGCGTAGCGCTCTCCGCAGTCGGTATGCTGGCAACGGTCGGCTTCACGGTTTCCGTAGATGCTTACGGTCCGATCGCAGACAACGCAGGCGGCATCGCGCAGATGTCCGGTGCGGATGAAAGCGTCCGTGAGATCACAGACCACCTCGACAGCGTCGGCAACACGACAGCAGCTGTCGGCAAGGGCTTCTCGATCGGCTCTGCAGCGCTTACTGCACTTGCACTGTTCACGGCTTATACTGAGGCAGTCGGTCTGAATTATTCCGTAAACCTCATTGATCCCTATGTCATCAGCGGCGTTCTGCTGGGCGGCATGCTGACATTCCTCTTCGGCGCAATGACGATCGACTCCGTTTCCAAAGCGGCAAATCAGATGATCGCAGAAGTGCGCAGACAGTTCTCCAAGAATCCCCAGATCCTGGAAGGCACGATGGAACCCGACTACAGAACATGCGTTGATATCTCCACACGTGCAGCGATCAGAGAAATGATCCTTCCCGGCATCGTAGCGATCGCAGCGCCCATCCTGACGGGTCTTCTGCTCGGCAAGGCAGCGCTGGCAGGGCTGCTCGGCGGCGCAACGGTAACAGGCGTTCTGCTGGCGATCATGATGTCCAACTCCGGCGGCGCATGGGATA
>JAZRGP010000437.1:0-2789 GCA_045644225.1 Christensenellaceae bacterium
GGGACTCGAACCCACACGCTGTCGCCAGCAAAGGATTTTGAGTCCTCCTCGTCTGCCAATTCCAACACACCGGCGAAAATTTAACACATCGATTCTATCAAATTTCAGTGTTATTGTCAAGGGTCGGGAGCTCGTTATAGAACTGCGGAACACAGGATGCATCCGCACTTTCGCGATCCTGCACCCAGCCGCTCGTCATGCCGTTTTTCTCCACAAAATTCAGCACGCGCGCGTGTTCTTTCTCCGTGATCGGCCTCTCCAGTTCGGGATGCTCGGGAAATTCCCCGATCGGGAAATACTGCGACATCACGCTGATCGTGACCTCAGGCAGCTCGTCCCGCAGCCATTTCAGCACGCCGATCGTATTGCGGACATGCCCGGGCAGGATTAGATGCCGCACGACCGTGCCTTTTCTCAGCATGCCGTTCTCATCGTATTCTGCCTTGCCCGTCTGTCGGAACATCTCGCGGATGGCTTCCGTCGCTGCAGCGAAATAATCCTCCGCACCCGAAAGCTCTGCCGCAAGTGCATCGTCGGAATATTTGAGATCGGGCAGATAGATATCCACAAGACCGTCCAGCTCGCGCAGGGTCTCCACGCGTTCATATCCGCCGCAGTTATAGACGATCGGGATGTTCGGACGGTAGATCTCCAGCGCCGCTTTGATCGCATGGACGTAGTGCGTAGGTGTGACAAAGTTGATATTATGTGCGCCCTGCTCCTCGAGGCTCTTCATCAGCTCCGCAAGCTGTTCGATGCTGACAGTCTCGCCCATTCCGCCGCGGCTGATCTGCTGATTCTGGCAGAAAACGCACTTCAGCGGACATCCCGAGAAGAAGATCGGGCCCGATCCGTTCGTTCCGCTGATCGCAGGTTCTTCCCAATAATGCAGCGCCGCACGGGCGATCTTCGGCAGTTCAGGTGCTCCGCAGAATCCTCCGCGCTTATCGGGCAGGCGCTCCGCTCCGCATTTCCGCGGACATTGCTTACAGTTCATGCTGACCCATCATGAAATCCATGACTTCCTGCATCTTGGGCATCGCAGGCATTGCGCCCGTCTTTGTCGCGCAGAGTGCCGCAGCCGCATTTGCGAAGTTTACGATCTCATGCTGCATCTGCGAGGGCATATTGAGATATCCCAAGACCAGCGCACCCATAAATGCATCGCCGCAGCCCGGCGTATCCACCGCATCGACCACATAGGAATCCACGATGCCGCGCTCATGTGCACTTACGAAATAAGTTCCCTCCGAGCCGAGCGTAACGTAAACAGCGGTCTTGCCCTGTGCAAAGATCTTATCTGCTGCCTTTACATAATCTTCTTCACCCGTGATCATCAGGGCTTCGCTCTCGGAAACCTTGACGATATCCGCATAGGAGATACCCTCCGCGATATACTTCTGCGCATCGTCGATATTCTGCCACTGCGCAGGACGGTAGTTCGGGTCGAATGCGATAAGCGTATGCTTATTGAGCTTCGTGCGCTTCAGGATCTCGCGGATCGCCTCAACGGATTCCTCGGATGTGAAGCATACCGATCCGAAATAAACGATATGCGTCTTTTCAAAGAGCTCATATCGCACTTCTTCCTTACGGAGAACAGGGGCATTCTTATCCTTGATAAAGGTAAAGGACGGAACGGCATCTTCATCCATCTGTACAAATGCAAGCTTGGTATGCTGACCGCCGCGCTTGACGAGACCCGCCGTGCCGACGTTTGCTTCCTTCAGCTTTGTTTCGATAAAATCACCGAAATCATCCATGCCGACCGAGCCGACGAATTCCGCCTTGCCGCCGAGTGCCGCGCATGCCGCGAGGACGTTTCCGGGAGCGCCGCCGGGGTTCATCTCAAAGAGAGGATTTGTGCGTTTTCCCGCAGGTGAAAAATCGATCAGGAGTTCCCCGATTGCAAGAATGTCGATCATAATTCATTTACCTCGTTCATTTTATTTTCAGCTTCGTCCAGCAGTTTATTGCAAGTCTTGATCATCTCCGCACCTTCCGCATAAAGCGAAAGCGCCTCATCCAGGCTGATATCCTCGCGCTCGATCGCACGGGAGATCTCCTCCAGCTTGTTCATCGCATCTTCGAATTTCATGCGTTTACCTCCGAATCCGTTACTTCCGCACGGATGCATCCATCCTGCATCTGCACGGTGATCTTATCTCCGATCTTTACCGACCCTGCTCTCATGATGCGCTTATCTTCCGCATATACCGCGCCGTAGCCGCGCATGAGGATCGCAGTCGGGTCGTTCTTTTCGAGTTTCTTCGCAGCTTCCAGCAGTGCCATCCTGCCGCGCATAAGCCTGCCCTGCATGGCATTGCCCAGCTCCGCCTGCTTGTCTTTCAGCAAAAACCGCTGTTCATTGATCTTTACCGCGGGGATGCGCCCCAGCTTTGCGGAGATGGTCTCCAGCCTGCTCCGCGAGCGGTCGATCCGCGAGAACACTCTGTCCTGCAGGTGCATCGCATACTGATCCAGCAGCTGCCTTAATTCCATCGCATCGGGTACGCAGAGCTCTGCCGCAGCCGATGGAGTCGGCGCACGCAGGTCTGCCGCAAAATCCGCTATGGTGAAGTCCGTTTCGTGACCCACCGCGGAGATCACGGGGATCGCCGAAGCGCGGATCGCATAAGCAAGCTGTTCGTCATTAAATTCCCACAGATCCTCAAAGGAACCGCCGCCGCGCGCAATGATCGCGACGTCGCAGCTGCCTTCAAAATTCATCTTTTCCAGTGCATCGATGTCGGTCTTTGCCGCACCCTCACCCTGCACCTTTGCGGGAT
>JAZRGP010000438.1:0-1623 GCA_045644225.1 Christensenellaceae bacterium
TTGCAAACATGATCACAGCGAACTGCAAACGAAAGAGAAAAAGATGAAATGAGCTTCTGAGGAAGCTCTTTTTTTATATGCCGAAAATGCGAGCGGCGGAGTTTATCAGCAGGAGCAGCAGGATTCCGAGAACAGTTGGGATGACCGCTGCGGCAAGCATGCAGCCGATGCTGCCCGTTTCTTTCTTTACGGTGAGCAGGGTAGTCGTGCAGGGCCAATGGAACAGAGAGAAGATCACCGTACTGATGGCGGTCATTGCGGTCCAGCCGTTTTCCAACAGAAGGGATTTTAACGCGGAGGTGCTTAGCTCTGTGATGCTGCCTGCGGAGAGGTAAGCCATGATCGCGATGGGGATGACGATCTCGTTTGCGGGAGCGCCGAGGATAAAGGCGAGCAGCAGCACGCCATCCAGACCGATCAGCCGCGCAAAAGGATCGAGAGCATCGGAGCAGACGGAGAGCAGGGAGGCTCCGTTTATGCTGAGGTTCGCCATGATCCAGATGAAAAGACCTGCGGGAGCGGCGACGGCAGCGGCTCTGCCCAGTACAAAGAGCGTGCGGTCGAGGAGAGAACGAAGAATGACCTTGCCGACCTGCGGAGCGCGGTATGGGGGAAGCTCCAGTGCAAAAGAAGAAGGCATACCTTTGAGAAAGGTTCGCGAGAGCAGAAAGGACACGAGGAAGGTCGCACCGATACCGAGGAGGATCACGAGCGTGAGCAGAAGCGCGGTGAGCAGCCCTTCGGAGAAGCTGCCTGCCGCGGAGGTGATGAAAAACATCGAGAGGATGGTGATCATCGTAGGGAAGCGGCCGTTGCAGGGGACGAGGGAATTGGTCAGAATCGCGATCCTGCGCTCTCTCGGAGAATCGATGATGCGGCAGCCCGTCACCCCGACGGCATTGCATCCGAAGCCCATGCACATGGTCAGCGCCTGCTTGCCGCAGGCATGGCATCGCTTGAAGCAGTGATCGAGGTTGAAGGCGATGCGCGGAAGATAGCCGAGGTCTTCCAATAGTGTAAACAGAGGGAAGAAGATCGCCATCGGCGGCAGCATGACGGAAATGACCCATGCAAGGACACGGTATACACCGAGGACAAGTGCATCGGAGAGCCATGAAGGAGCATGGATGGCAGAGAAGAAGCGCAGGAGCGGAGCTTCTGCAGAAAAGAGAACATCTGAGAGCAGCTGCGAGGGATAATTGGATGCGCAGACGGTCAGCCAGAAGATCAGCGCAAGCAGACAGAGCATGATGGGGATGCCTGTGAATTTTCCCGTTAGGATGCGGTCAAGCCGTCTGCGGAAAGCATCGTAGCTGTTTTCTGCGCCGACGACGGAGCGCTTGCAGATATACTGTGACTGCTGATAGAGCTCGGCAACGATGCTGTCGCGGAGGTCATCGAGATCGAGACCGTATTCCAGAAGAGCGAGCCTGCTTTTCTCAAGCTGAAACAGAAATGCATCGGTGAAGCGGATATCGTTTTCCGAAAAGCATTCCCGAAAGGAGGAATCATCCTCCAGCAGGCGCAGAGCGGCAAAGCGGGCGTTGATCCCATCGGGCAGGAACTCCTGCATGAGCGGAATGAGCACGGAAAGCTCTCTTTCGATCGGGTCGGAATAGAGGA
>JAZRGP010000439.1:0-2406 GCA_045644225.1 Christensenellaceae bacterium
CGGGGGGGGGGGCGGCGCGCGGGCGGGGGGCGGCCCCCGCCCGAGGGGGGGGCCCCGGGGGGAGCGGGGGGCGCCCGCGCATGCCGTGGATTTCCGCAAATTTTCTCCCAAGCGCATCGTCCATGATCCCGCCCACCACTACATGATGTGTCCCAAAAAGCCCGCCGACCACTACTTTTTCCACATTTCGGAAAATGCGCATTTTCTTCAGTTTTTTTCAAAAAAATCCTTGCATTCTTCGGTTCTTGTGTTATAATATAACTCGTGACTTTATGAAAAAGGGGTGAAAGATATGAAACCAAACACACATCCCAATTACGGCGAATGTAAAGTAATCTGCGCTTGCGGTGCAGAGTTCGTTACAGGTTCTGTAAAGAAAGAGATGAGAGTGGATATCTGTTCCCAGTGCCACCCGTTCTTCACGGGCAAGCAGAAGCTTGTTGATACAGGCGGCCGCGTAGACCGTTTCAAGAAGAGATACGGCCTGGAATAATGTCCATTTACGCGTACAAACAGTACGTTTTTGGTACAAATCTGATCAGATGCAAAAACTCCCGTACAAACGGGAGTTTTTCATTTGCGTAAAAATCCTGATTTTTTTGCGCTGCAGGCCTCTTTCGCATTGTACTATGCGATCGTTTGGTGGTATAATATATACTGATATATTATAGAAAGAAACGGAGAAACCGAAAGTGAAAAGCTGCAACATCGGCGGTCAGGGCGTCCTCGAAGGCGTCATGATGCGTTCAGAAGAATATAGTGCTCTCGCAGTCCGCAAGGCTGACGGAAGCATCGTAACCAAAAAATGGAAAAACCCCAAGAAAAACGAAAAATGGAAGAAGATCCCCGTGGTACGCGGCGTGGTAAATCTCGTCGAGATGCTCTACAGCGGTACGGGCGTTATCAGCGACTCCGCAAAGATGTTCGATGAAAGCTTCGAGGAAGAGCCCTCCAAGCTGGAAAAATACATCGCGAAAAAGACAGGAAAGAACGCCATGGATATCATGATGGTCTTCGCGGTGTTCTTCGCGATCATCCTTTCTGTCGGTCTGTTCTTTATCCTGCCGACCTTTATCGCATCCTTCTTCCGCAAGTTCATCCCCAGCGAACTGGTCAACAGCCTGCTCGAAGGTCTCATCCGCGTCATCATCCTGATCGGCTACATGATCTTCTGCACCTGCGTCAAGGACGTCCGCCGCGTGTTCATGTATCACGGCGCTGAGCACAAGACCATCGCATGCTACGAAAACGAAGAAGAACTCACCGTGGAAAACGTCCGCAAGCACCGCCGCCTGCATCCGCGCTGCGGCACGAGCTACATGCTGCTTGTCATGATCGTTTCCATCCTTATTTATGCGATCCTCGGCGAGCTGGGTCTCAATAAGATCCACTGGTCCGTGAAATACCTCTCCAAGATCATCGTCATCCCGCTGATCGCAGGCATCGCTTATGAGATCCTCAAAGGTGCGGCAAAGCACGAAAACTGGTTTACCCGCGCGATCCGCTGGCCGGGCATGCAGCTGCAGCGCCTGACGACAAAGGATCCCGATGACTCCATGCTGGAGATCGGCATCATCGCCTTTGAAATGGCTCTCGAGGAAAAATCCGAGGAAGAGATCGCTGAGCTCGTCGCTAAGTTCGACCGCAGCGAGAAGAAGGAAGCTCCCGCAGAGGAATCTCCCGCGGAAGAGACCCCTGCAGAACCCACCGAGGAGAAGGCAGAATAATCATGAAACACAGTCAGGCAATCACGCACTATTCACAGATCCTCATCGATCACGGAATGGACGAGCAGGAGGCGCAGACCGAGGTCAAGCATGCGCTGGCAAAGCTGGAGAAATGCGATATCCCGTCGCTCTTTCTCAAGGCGCAGCTGCCCGTTTCCGAATCCGTGGAATATCGGCTGAAGGCGATCGTTGAACGCCGCATCACGGGCGAGCCGCTTGCATACATCCTCAAGGAGCGGTGGTTCATGGGGCTGCCTTTCTATGTCACGCCCGACGTTCTCATCCCGCGGCAGGAGACGGAAATGCTCGCGGAAACGGCGATCCAGCTGATCCGTCTGGAGGCATATGCACGCGTGCTGGATATCTGCACAGGCTCGGGCTGCATCGCAGTCAGCGTCGCAAGATACACCCGCGCAAAGGTATCCGCATCCGACATCAGCCCCAAGGCGCTGGAAGTCGCGCTGAAAAACGCGCAGAGCAACCTCGTCAACATCAGCTTTTTCGAATCCGACCTCTTCAATGCGGCGATCGGGCAGTTCGACCTCATCACGGCAAACCCGCCCTATATCTCCAAAACCGAGATCGAAACCCTGCAGACCGAGGTCAAGGACTACGAACCCCGTCTTGCGCTCGTCGCAGAGGACAACGGTCTCGCACTCTATAAGAAGTCGGAGGCCAA
>JAZRGP010000440.1:0-2171 GCA_045644225.1 Christensenellaceae bacterium
ACCAAGCTGATGTGGATCCTCGGGCAGACCAGCGAACCTGCCGCGATCAGACGGATGTTCCGCACGACCATCGCAAACGATATTCTCTATCAGGAAAAACAAGGATAACAAAAAAAGGACATCATACGATGTCCTTTTTTAATGCATTTTATACGAGAACGTTCTTCTTTTTCAGTTCTTCGCCGTTTACGCAATGCTTGGAAACTTTGCCCGCAAGGATATCCTCAAGCTGAGATGCGGAGATATCCACGCAGTCTTCCCATGCTTCCTTGGAGAGGCTCGCGCAGTGCGGGGTAAGGATGATGTTCTTTACACCTGCGTAGATGCCCTCGTAGGGATAGGATTCGGGCGGCAGGAATACGTTCATATGCTCATGAACGTCCACACCTGCGTAGGCGATGTCGCCGTTGTTGAGGGCTCTTCCGAGAGCAGCCTCGTCACAGAGCGCACCACGGGCAACATTTAAGAAGATTGCCGTGTTCTTCATCATCTTAAACTCGCGCTCGCCGAACATTTCCTTCGTTTCGGGAGTCAGCGGACAGTGCAGGCTGACGATATCGGATTCCGTGATCAGATCATCGAGTTCTCTCCATTCGAACGGGATACCGACGTCTCCGCTCTTATATTCGTCATACGCAAGGACCTTCATGCCAAGCGCATGGCACATTCTTGCAAACTCTCTGCCGATCCTGCCGAAACCGACGATACCGATGGTCTTGCCTCTCAGGCGGAAGTATACCTCCGCACCGCGCTTTTCCATCCAGCTGCCGTCATGAACGACCTGCATCATTTCGGGGATCTTTCTGGAGATCGCGAGCAGCATCGCAAGCGCATGCTCCGCTACCTCGTATACGCAGTAACCGGGAACAAATGTTACCGCCATGTTATGCTCTGTCGCAGCGGCAACGTCGATCTTGTCATAGCCCGTGCCCATGCGCAGGATCGCCTTGCACTTTGTCAGCTTCGCAAGCGTATCCGCCTTCAGATATCCGGGGATAACTGCGATCGCATCGGGATCGGATGCGATGACCTTCTCGGGATCGTAGCCGAGGATCTCCTCGATCTCGTCGATCCCTGCGCGCAGAAAGCGCTGTCTTTCATACTCCGTCATGGGATAGGAGTCACAGTCCATTCTAAGCAGTTTCATTATACGCACCTCTTATTCCTTTTCATCAAAGAGTATGATCGCGACCATCTCAAAGTCTTCCGTGCCGTTGTTATAGAGCGCATGCGCCTCGCCCCAGCCCGTCAGCAGGACATCACCGGGATTCAGCGTAACCATTTTATCGCCGTCCAGCGCCTGGATCGTTCCGCGCAGAGCATAATAGAGCTCCTTCTCGCCCGTGTGCGTATGCTGTCCGAGCGTGCTGCCCGGAGGAATGACGACGTGTCTCATAAATTTGCCGAAGGTTTTCGGGAAATGACCGTCAGGCCAGATATCCGTGGAAGTGATCGGGCCGTTGCCGCCGAATACATTTTCCGATGTGCTCGTGTATCGATCTTTTTTTAAAATATACATATGCGCGTTCCTTTCTGCGGTTTTATATTTCTCCGACATCTCATTTTTTGCTATAATATCGGGTTTTTCTCTTGAAATCGATTTACGTTTCAGTATATAATTGAATGTAATTATAAATTAATGGAATGTTTTTATGAATCTTGAAATTTTTCTTGTAGACACGGTATCATATCCCGAACACTGGAGCTGGCTCCCGCATCGCCACACCTCCTGCTATCAGATGTACTATCTTGCAGAGGGCAGCGGCGAATGCACTTTTGTGATCGGCGACAGAACCTACTTCGCAAAGAAGGGCGACATCGCGATCTGCAAGCCGAACGAACTGCATACAATGATCGATGCAACGGCACCCATGGAAAAGGTCTATGAGTTTCAGTTTAACTTCACAAACCCCGTGCTTGCCGAAGCGCTCGACCGCATCCCGTCTGTTCTTCCCGCGGGTGAGATCACCGAAAAGCTCCTGCCTACCGTTGCGGAATTCGGACCGTCCCGCGATAAAAATATCAAGAGCCTCGCTACAGCAGCCCTGCAGACCATCCTCATGGACCTCTCCGCAGATCAGATCGACCGCTCTCCCGCAGCGCTGAATGCTGCGCTCATCGACATGAGCGGTTACAAGCGCATCACCACAGGCGTCATCAGCTATATCGAC
>JAZRGP010000441.1:0-3569 GCA_045644225.1 Christensenellaceae bacterium
TTCCGCCTCGGAAATATCGGATGTACAGCTTACGATCGCCACCAGCCCGAACACAAGCAGCGCCAGCACAATCGCCACAAGCACCCAGTCAATCTGCTTTATCATTTTTAAGGCAACGTTTTTTCCTTTTTTCAAGTGAAAAACCTCCTGTAACGTTCAAAAAAGCCATAATATCGGCGCATTTTCGCCTTATTTTTCATTATACACTATTTTAAGCATATCGTGCAAATTATTCACAGAATATTTAACAAGTTGTGAACATCGTCTCGGTCACCTTGAAAATCCCCCGAGCGCTTAGTATCATAATGCATATAAAACATGAAGGTATATGGTGCAACAGAATTGACAGAATATGTAACAGTTAAATGCAGCAGCGATGTCCTCGAGTTCTGGGCAGACGAATCCTCCGCCTATACGGAGATCTACGATGCCCTGCGTGCGCGGCTGGATGCCAATGCCGCTTTTTATATCGGCAGCGGCAGAAAGGTCGTCTTTTACGGAAAGCACTTTTCCGATATCCAGAAACGCGAGCTCCGCACGATGCTCTCAAAGGACTACAGCTTTTCCAATGTAAGCTTTTCGGACGAAGAGGCTGACGTTCCCGCGAAGGACCCCGAGGCAAATGAATTGCCCGAGCATCTTTTCCTGACGCAGACCGTCCGCGGCGGTCAGCTCATCAAAGCATCCGGAGATATCACCATCATCGGCGATGTCAACGCAGGTGCCGAGATCATCGCAGGCGGAAACATCGCGATCTTCGGCAGGCTGCGCGGGCTCGTACACGCAGGCGCTTTCGGCAGGCAGGACGTCATCATCGTCGCACATAAACTCATGGCGAATCAGATCCGCATCGGCGGTAAGATCGCCGTTCTCCCTCAGAAACATAAAGCATCGGAGCCAGAGGTCATCAGGCTCTCCGAAGAGGGAAAAGTAATCATCTCAACACTCAGCTGACGGAGGGATCATATGGATAAAGTAATCGTAATCACTTCAGGAAAAGGCGGTGTCGGCAAAACCACAACGACCGCCAATATCGGAACAGGTCTTGCGCTCTTAGGCAAGCGCGTCGCACTCGTGGATACGGATATCGGGCTTCGCAATCTCGATGTCGTGCTCGGTCTTGAGAACAGGATCGTCTTCGACCTCGTGGATGTCGTCGAGGGAACATGCCGCCTCAAGCAGGCGCTCATCAAGGACAAGCGCTATGACGGGCTCTTCCTGCTGCCTGCGGCGCAGACCCGCAACAAAATGGCTGTCACGCCCGAGCAGATGAAGCAGGTCATCGCGGATCTCGAGGAGGAATTCGACTATATCCTCATCGACTGCCCCGCAGGCATCGAGCAGGGCTTCATGAATGCAGTCGCAGGCGCAAAGAGCGCCATCGTCGTGACCGTGCCCGAGGTATCCTCCGTGCGCGATGCCGACCGCATCATCGGTCTGCTCTCCGCAAATGAGATCGACGACGTCAAGCTGCTCATTAACCGCTTCCGTGCGGACCTCGTCAAAAAAGGCGACATGCTCTCCGTGGATGACCTGATGGAGATCCTCGGCATCGACCTCATCGGCATCGTCCCCGAGGACGAGCTGATCTTCCGCTCCAGCAACTTGGGCGAGCCAGTCGTTACGGACAATGCTTCCTTTGCAGGCGATGCATACCGCAATGTCGTCCGCCGCATCACGGGTGAGGATGTCCCACTGATGGACCTCGAGGGCGGCAGCAGGCTCTTCAAGGGCATCCGCAAGCTCTTCGGCAGAAAGTAAACAGGAGGACAGCATGGGTTTATTCAGCAGAAAGAACAAGAAGACCAGCAGCAAGATCGCAAGCGAACGGCTCAAATTCGTGCTCACCTATGACCGCGCACGCACGACCGAGAACACCGAGCTCCTCGAACTCCTGAAGCACGATATTCTGAAAGTCATTTCCGAATACGTCGAGATCGACGAAGACCTGCTCACGATCAACATCTCTCCTGCGCGCAGCAACGCAGATACCGTCTCAACGGAATTCGCACTCAACATCCCCATCAAGCGCATCAAAAAGCTTCCGCGAAACCGCTGAAACATATTCACAGCATAAAAAAAGAGCTTCCTTTAAAGGAGGCTCTTTTATATTGTTATCTCAGGAACATGTGCAGGAGCTTTTCATAAAGCTTGCTCTTAAACGGCTGATACCGCATAGGCAGGTCGATCCATGTCTTCTTGTCAACGATGGATTTGTAGTGCGAGAACGCATCAAATCCGTCTTTGCCATGATATGCTCCCATGCCGCTTTCTCCAACGCCGCCAAAGCCCATAGCGCTCGTCGCGAGGTGGATCACAACGTCGTTGATGCATCCGCCGCCATACGACAGCTCCGTGGTCACTCTTCTGATATGCCGTTTATCGCTTGTAAAGAGATAAAGTGCGAGCGGCTTTGCTTTTGTCTTCAGCGCATCCACAACCGCATCGAAATCCTCGTATTCCAGGATGGGCATAATCGGTCCGAAGATCTCTTCGCCCATTACCGCATCCGCTTCCGTTACGTTGTCCATAACGGTCGGTGCGATCCTGCAGGTATCCGCGTCTGTTGCACCGCCGATCACAACTTTGCTTCTGTCGATCAGTCCGCAGAGGCGCTCAAAATGCTTTTCGTTGATGATCTTGCCGTAATCCTTGTTTTTCAGCGGCTCCTCTCCATACTGCTTTTTGATCTGTCGGACGATCTCTTCCGTCAGCTGAGCTTTGACGCTCTTCTCGCAGAGGATGTAGTCCGGCGCTACGCAGGTCTGTCCGCAGTTCAGATATTTCCCGAACACGATCCGCTTTGCCGCAAGTTTGATATTCGCGCTCGCATCTACGATGCAGGGGCTTTTTCCGCCAAGTTCGAGCACCGCAGGTGTCAGATGCTCAGCCGCGCGGCGCAGCACCTCTTTGCCGACCGCCTGGCTCCCCGTGAAGAATATCAGGTCAAACTTCTGATCCAGCAGCGCAGCATTCTCTGCCCTGCCGCCCGTTACGACCGCCGCATATTCGGGCGCAAAGCACTCCGTAACGATCTTCTCGATGATCCTGCTCGTCGCAGGGGAATATGCACTCGGTTTGATCACCGCAGTATTTCCCGCGGCAATCGCATCTGCCAGTGGATCCATCGCCAGCAGGAAAGGATAGTTCCACGGGCTCATGATCAGCACATTGCCGTAAGGCACAGGCTTTATGAAGCTTCGCGAGGCAAACTGTGCAAGCGGAGTTTTTGCTCTTTTCTCCTTTGCGTAGCTATTTATATGACGAAGCATATGCCCGATTTCACTTATAACAAGCCCTGTCTCACACATATAGCTTTCAAACGCACATTTCCCAAGGTCGCTCTCTATTGCAAGTGCGATTTTCTCCTCATTTCTGCGCAGGGCAACGCGCAAATCCGAAAGCGCTTTGATTCGATTTTTTATCGGAAGAGTCTCTCCCGTCGCGAAATATTCTCTCTGTTTTTTAAGAATACCCGAAATTTCCTCTCGTGTCATTTTATCTCCTCCGCAACGTCATAATAAAAGCGTTCAAGTGCCTTCGCATCCATAAGAACAGGCACGGGATAG
>JAZRGP010000442.1:0-11440 GCA_045644225.1 Christensenellaceae bacterium
CTCCGCAGGAGAGCGTTTTAAGGGGGATAGGGGGTTATCAGGGGGTGTAAGGGGGAGAATCGCAACTCCCCCTCACCCCTTAAGGAAAGAACTGTATCATTAAAAATTATCACAAAACTATATTCCAGCCTGATATATCCATCATCAAATACTTCGTATCTTCCTCCGCATCGCAATCCCGCATCCGATCGCCGCGAGAATAATAAGTTCAACGAGGAAAATCACCACACCTGCATTCCCGTAAATCCACTTTGCCGAAGGTGCGATCCACTCTTTCGGATAAAGCACATACATCTTATCGAAATACCGCTCATAGAGGATGATCAGCACATAATACACCACGAACGGCGAAGCATACGCCATATATCTGCTGCCCGTGAGCGTCGCGAAGAGCATCCCGATGAGCGCCCAGAACGCTCCTGCGCAGAAGAACAATCCCAGTCTCCCTAGGATCTCCGGGAAGAGCGGCTCCTGCATCGGCGGTGCGACTGCTTCCATAGGCGTGAACATCAGCGCAGAAACAATATATGCCATTAACACTCCTGCCGCAAGCACCAACCCACCCGAGAGAACGCATCCCGCGATCTTTCCGCCGAGGTATCCTGCGATGTTCGTCCGTGGGAGGTATTCCTTGATAAATCCGCTTTTGTAATCATCGAGGAATGATGCCGTAAAGGGCAGCGCCGCCGCAATGGGCAAAACCAGCGTCATGGCATCCGAGGTGAGCGCATCGAGGATCATGTAATGATGAAAACCGTATCCCAGCAGATCCTCTGAGCGGAACCCCATGACGATCTGCTCAATAGAACTCAGCAGTAAAACCAGCGCAATGCCGACCATTCCGACAAGACCCCCCCTGCTGCCGAGCGCCTGCTTTATGTTTTCCCATATCACTCTCGCCATGACTTCACCTCCTCTTAAAATCGTACCAAATTCCCCGCAAAAAACTGTTACCGTTTTATTATCAAAATGTTATTTTTCTGTGTTTTTGCGTACAAAAAGCGGGCCTGCGCTTTCTTCATCGCGAAAGCCCGCTGAAAATACCTGTTTTTCAGATGCGTGTTTCGATGACGCTGCCGTCGATGGCGTTGATCACGATCACGCCGTTGTTTCCAATAAAACGATCCGTTCTTCCCGTCAAACTGAATTCCTCCTGATAAAAGAGATGATATGCGGGAACGATCATAGCTTTGTCCAGCTCGTTTTTCTTGTTGATGAGCGTTCCCCCGAGGACCACTCTTTCGATGTTCACTTTCATCTGTTCATGGCCGTTATAGGAAAGTGCATTCTGATAATAGAGCTGCTTGATGGCTCTCTCGCTTGCTTCTTGGAAATCCAACAGCTGAACGTTCTCTGCAAGGAGCTCGGTTTCCACCATATAATCATTATAAGAGAACTGCTGAATACCGTTTTCATCCACATATACGTTGATCATTTCAGGATACCACGGCGCACGGTACGCGGGCTGATAGTCTGCGCTTTCGCTGCCCATGCTGTAAGAATAATTCCCCTCGATGCTGTAATCCGTCATCTGCATTCCGTAAAGCTCACGGGTGAAGATCATCTGATATCCCGCAGAAGTATAGGTGGAATAGCATCCCGCAAAATACCCGTTTTCACTCACAGCATCCAACTCCGCCTTATAAACCGTCGCAAGTTTCATGCCCGAAAAGCCCAGCTGCGCAATCGCTTCTTCCGCTGTTTTTATGGCAGCTTCTTTTGAAACAGAGGGCTCTTTCAGCGTGATTTCGCTCATTTCGGCAATGCGTTCACCAAACACATTTCCTCTGCTGTATACAAAGCTCGAAGCAACTTTCCCATTTCCGGAGGCTTCGATAAGCAGGGTCGCATCCTGCCCGTCGCCCAGCTCGATCCCTGCGCTCAACTGCATAATGCCGTATTCCGTGGGCGTAAGCTTGGGTTCATCGTAATAATATCTTCCATCGTCCGGCATTGCCGCCAGTTTTTCTTCCAGTGACTTGATGTAGGGATCATCAGGCTCGGGCGGAACGATCTCTCCGTCCACTTCCGTTCCGCGCTTCGCATCGATCAGCTGCCGCTCCACGTCCTTTTTCGTTTCCCCGCGAGCAAAGACCTTTTTATCTCCCACGAAATAATTCAAAAATGCATCGATCTGCTCCTGGGTGAAATCCGCCGCACGCACCTCCACAACGGGATACTTTTCCAGCTCCGCACCCTCGATGGGCGCATCCACGGTGAATGTAACGCCGCCGTTGTTTTCGGTGTATTCTCCCGTCCATCTTTCGGGGATGTTGTTTACGATCGCTTCGGCATTCTCTTCTTTATCGGCGGAACCCGCCTGCTCAATGGTTTCCTCCAGCTTCCCATCATTCTTGTTCACAACAATAGGCTCTTCAGGCGTCGGCTGGCAGGCAGTTGTGAAGCAGCAAATTAGAATCAAACACGCAAGAATTGCGGAAACCATGCGCATCCCTCTGCCCGTTCTGCGTTTGCGGAATGCACCTTCGATGCGTTCCTTCGCCGCATTTTTGCTCTGCGCCTGCGCCATGCCAATAGCAGGAACAGAGTGTGCCGAAAACATATTGAGAAGTGTAGTGAGATAACCTCTCTTTTCCTCCGCGCCGATGCGCTCCATTACTCCCGCGTCGCAGGCGACTTCCATATCCGTCTGCATTGCAGAAAACGCGATCCACACCAGCGGATTGAACCAGTATACGCAGCGAAGTGCGCTCATCAGCACCACCATGATGTGGTCTTTTCTGCGATAATGCGTCAGCTCGTGATAAAGCGCATATCTTAATGCCTGCCCCGTGAGGTTTTCGGGAATCAGCACTTTATTCCCCATCAGCGCAGGGCTCTGAACATCGCATACCACAAGCATCGGAGCTTCTCTCAGCATCATCTCTTCGCAGAGGCGGTCATATTCCCTCTGCATCTCTGCCGCAGGCTGCTGCCTTGTCACCTTGATCTTCCGCATGAATCTCACTCGCGTGCGGAGGAAAAATGCACCGAGGGCGATCATGCCCATAATCCACAATCCAACCACGATCTGCTGCCAGGTGATGTGAATTTCAGGTTTCTTAGCAGCTTCGGCAGGTGCCGTTGTGTTCGTCTGCGGTTTCGCCTGCGGAGTCTGTTCCTGCAGAACTGTCGGTGCCGTCTGGGGCACTGCCTGCGCAGGCGTTTCCGCAACAGGCTTGCGTTCCGTCTGGGTTTCCTGCGTGACTGTCTCTACAATAGCGGGCTTCTCCTTGATGGTAAAGAAATGCACTCCGCTCTCAACGGTGAGCGGAACCATCAGCCGCACGATCAGCAATAACCATGCCGCATATTGCAGTTTTGCGGAGATTTTTTTCTTAAACACCATTCGCAGGAGCAGAAGGATTCCCGCAATGGCGGAAGAATATATCGTTACTTCCAGTAATGCTTTCAGGATAGTCGTCATGTCATTCTTCCTCCTGTTTCAGAAGTGCCTCCAGCAGGTCTTTCAGCTCTGCGTAGTCCTCCTTCTTGAGGTCGCTGTCCCGCACCATGCTCGCCATGAGCAGCTTCAGGGATTCACCCTCCAGCTTTTCCACGATGTTCTTGGACTCCTGCGCGACGCATTCTTCTCTCGTTACGGCAGGAGAATAGAACTTATCTCTGCCCCTCTTTTCCGAAGCGATAAAACCTTTTTTCTCCAGCAGAACCATATAGCTCTGATAGGTCTTGTAGTTCCAGTCTGCCCTTGTGCCGATCTGCTTAATGGTCTCGGAGAGGGTCATGGGATGATTCTCCCACAATGCGTTCATCACGATCCATTCGTTGGGGTTCAATACGTTTGTCTTCTTTATGGTTTCGCTCATGGTTTTGTCCTCCATACACTTTTGCGTTATATTGTAATCTTGTGATTATAACTATAATCCATCGACACGCAACCGTCAACCCCTCTGACGCACTCGTTACAATTTGTTCAAAAAAGCCCCTGCTGTAAAGCAGGAGCTTTCTTTTTCTGTCAATACCCAATCCTTCTGTCTATGATCGTTCCGTCGATAGCATTGACCGTAAGTACAGAGCAGTTTTCATAAGCAATTCTTTCGTTATTTTCGTCTACGATAAATCCGCCGTTTTCCGGCGAATAATCCTCCGCGTATCGATAGGTCATCGTGCCGATCACGTCCCACACAGGGATATAATACGATGCGGAAAGGTCAGATTCTTTATATACCTGATGATATGAGAGAATAATATCGCTGATTTCAAGCCGCCGTTCAATCACATTTGAATCCTCCACATCCCAAAGGTTTTTTATTTCCAGCCCTATTTCAATGATCGCAGATATCTCGCTCCATTCAAGCAACTGCATATTTGCGGAATCTGCCTCGGTATATTTTTGCGGAGCTTCCCAATAGAAATCCGTGATACCGCTTCCGCTTACAAAAACGCATATACTTTCCTGCGTGAGCGGCGGCGAATATCGTTCAGGCTGATTTCCGATCGGTGCAGTTTCAACAGCAATTCTTCGTGTACCGGGTATCTTTCTGCAATACATTATTTTATAGCGCGGAACTTCCTCCTGCGGCTTTGCAATACCGATATATTCATACTCAGATCCCAGTTTGTCCATCAATTCATTCGCTATTTTCACAGCTTCTTCTTCCCCGATCGGCGCATAAACATCCTTCGAAAGCTCATCCGTTTCTCGTTTCCCGAACCACACACTACTGATGGATTTCGGTCGGTTTTCGATCGAGAGGTATTTTCTGCCGTTCTCCAGATCCGCATATCCGCTTATTTGCGCGTTGCCGTCTGCGGCAGCTTTTTTTCTCGTTTCATCTGTCCATATGTACTGATACGCATCCTCTGCGATCCAAACTTGTTTTGCATAGGATGATTCCAGACCCTGATCCTCCTTGAATTCCAAAATTCGGGATGCAGGATTTACCGTCTCCGTTTCAGGCGCCGTCTCTTTCTCACGGATCAATTCATTGAGCTTCTGATGAAAGGATTCGATCGTCTCGGGATAGTCGCTTCCCCGTTCGATCTGCTCAGTGTAATAGTCAATCTCCTCCTGTATAACAGCTTTGGTTCTTCCCTTTGAGATATCATACAACTCCGCATCTCCGATCAACGCCGAAACGATCTTATCTGCCTGCTCCTGCGTAAACTGATCCTTGGTCAGTATATATACGGGAAAAACCTGCTCCTCAGGCACATCCACCTCCGCGTTAATATTGACCGTCAGACCCTTGAACTGCAGCTCTGCTGCATATTCTTCAGGAACACCCAGTTCCACAGTTTCTTCCACAGAGATCTCTTCCTCTTTCCATCCATCGTTTGTTTTCCCGATGACGATCGGCTGCTCGGGCGTTTTCTGGCAAGCGCAAAGCAAGCACAGTAAAGAAATAATGCAAATTATAATGCAAATGATTCGTTTCATAATCAGTACCCCTTTGCCGTATCGATAATGCTGCCATCAATGGCGTTGATGATCAACTGCGGTTCACGATCATTCGTGACACCGCCCTTTGTTCCTTTGTAGTGTTTTCTGCCCGTAAAGACCCACGTCGGTACGAGCAGCGCTTTGTCATGTTCGTTTTGCTTCATAATACGCGTCAAACCCAGTTCAATGGAATCGATATCAATTTTCAGAGAATTTTTTCCATCCCCGTTTTTATTGACCCAGTTGTTTTCAATTAGAATCATCTTTTCAAAAATTCTCTTGATCTCATCGACTCCCAGAAGTTTTGCATCTTCGGATACCGTTCCAATCACCTCATACGGCGAATACCAACGGAAGCCAATCACACCTCTGTCCGTGACATAAAACATCATGCGTTCCCCGGACCAACTACGCGCGTACTCACCGTCATCCGCAAGTGTCCCGTCCGTCTTCAAAATGATCGGTACACCGTTCACTACTCTGCCATACTCAAGAAGCCAGCCTTTTTCGCTGCGGTTTGCATCGTAGCTCGCCAGATCAAACAAACTCTCCTGCGCTTCAATGCAGCACATATAATTTATGCCCGAATCTTTCAGCAGTCGGTCAGCTGTTTCAATCGCCTCTGCTTCGCTCAAACCGTTGATTCTGGGCGACCTTTCAACATAATCGGGATCATAAATACACACAGGAATCCCGTCTTGAGAGTATATTCCGTCATACATCCCAAAAGATAATTCCCATTCTGACACTTCATCGTGTTCTATGAGATATGCTGCCGTTCTGCATCCGTCAACTTCCGCACAGTAACCGAAATCAATTTCCCCATCAGTGCTTTGGGCGGGAGTTACTTCATTGAGCGGAACTTCCTCGCCCACGATGCTGTCGGGGCATCCCTCGATCCATCCCTGAAAAAATTCGATCTCAGAATCGATCTTGTCAGGATCGCTCAGATCCTCCACAAAGGTCTCAGGCTCGGGCAAGACACCGCTTTTAATGTCGCTGAGCATCTGGATATGCTCCATAATCATTCTGCGGTCTGTATCATTCGTTTTTTTATAGAGTTTTTCTCCTTGCAGCAGGTTTTTCAGCACAGCTGCGGTCATCTCCTGCGTAATCTCCCCGCGGGCGATCTCCGCCATCGGAATCTCATCCACCTCAGGCAGAGTGATCTCCGCGTCAATATTTACCGTAACATCGCCTTTTTCGCTCACAAGCGTTACCGCATAATGTTCAGTATTGCTCTCCTCTTTGATCTCAGAAAGCGGTATATTCTCAGAGTCTTCCTCCGTCGCTTTCTCGATCATCACTTCCTGGTTTTTCCCCACGACGATCGGCCTCTCGGGTGTCGCCTGACAGGCGCAAAGCATACACAGCAAAGAAATAATGCAAATTATCACGCAAATGATTCGTTTCATAATCAGTACCCCTTTGCCGTGTCAATAATACTGCCATCGATAGCGTTGATCATCAGCCAGCAATCATAGTTTTGTATGGTCTTGGTGTTGTTGTCATAGATTGTATGAAGATTTTTTGTACCGTAAAAACTCCATACGGGGATCAGCAGACCCTCGTCGACCGAATTCTGCTTCAACACCCGCACATACTCCAGATGCACATCAGTGATGTCAATCTCGGAATGATTAATCCAGTCTTCCTTGCTTTCTGCTTCATAAAGAACAGGCATCATCTTCTCAAAGATCCCCATACTTTCTTCAAAGGACATCAGCGCCGCTTCTTCCACTTCCGTTCCCGTGATCTTAAGGGGTGAATGCCAATGGAATGCTCGAATTCCGTCATTATCAATGAGTACCTCATAAGTTTCGTAAACCCATCGTTTCAGATATTCTTCGCTTTCCCCAACCGTTGACTCGCCCTTTATATATGCGCAGGGAACTCCCTCCATCATGCGCTGACACTCGATCAGATACGCATACTGCCCGATCTCATTTTTTACAAGCTTTATCACAGAAGCCTGAAATTCCCCTGCATCTTTCGTTTCCGCTGTAAACTGTTCTGCAAGCTCCCATGCTTCTTTCGGTGTGATCGTCAGGTTATATGCCACATCGGGAATGGGATCTTCCGCATGAAGTACAATAACTTCATCATTCACGATCTCACTTTCAAAATACTGATAATCACTCAAGGACGTTTCGTATTCCAACTTGGCATTCCGATATTCCGGTGCATCGTTTTTGATATAGTTGTTCTGTACGTAAAAGCGTTTACCGGAAAGATTTGCAGGATCTTCATAAGCCGTCAATTGAAGGTATTCCGAAGAAATATTCTCACCCTCACGGTCAGTAATACTATCCGTCTGTAATTCCGATGTTGCGGGGATGTGTTCTGCAATATCGGGAGCGCTCTCATACATTGCTCGGTAGTGATCGACCGCATTTTTCAAAAGCTCAATCTCTTCATCATCCGTCTCTTGTGATAATCTCTGTTCCAGTGTCAGGATCATCTCTTCGATATCAGCTTTTGTCATCTGTGCACTCCGAAACATCGGAGTATCTTTCACTAACGCCTCCCACATTACATCCACCTGCTCCTGCGTAAAATCCACGCTCTCCACCTGCAGAATGGGCATAGCGGTTTTTGCGATCTTAACTTCTGTATCCACAGAAACAGTCAGCTTATCTTTTGTTATTTCCGTCTGATATCGGGGTGCGATTTCTTCTTTTTCAAGAGCGTTCTCATTTTCCTCCGCCTTTTCCAGCATTACTTCCTGATTCTTTCCCACGACGATCGGAGTTTCAGGCGTTTTCTGACACCCGCAGAAAACACACAGTAATGAAGCCAAACAAATTATTATGCAGATGATTCTCTTCATAGTAAAACCTCGTTTCTTTTTGGATACTTTCATTATGCGTGTAGCGTGAGAAAAAAGGTTACCGTATCATTACCGAATTGTTAAGGTTTCATAAAAATTATGCGTGCGGTGGTGCCTTTGCCCTGTTTGCTCACGATTTCCAGTCGTGCATCGTGGGCATGAACGATCTCTTTTACCAGTGCAAGTCCAAGGCCGCTGCCGCCCAGTTTCTTACTGCGGGATTTATCCACCATATAGAACGGCTCCGTGATGCGCTCCAGTTCGCTCTCGGGTATGCCGATGCCCTCGTCCCGCACCTCGATGATGCCCTCCTCCGCGGAGAGCGTTACTACCTGCCCCGCGGAAGATGCTTTCGATGCGTTATCCAAAAGATTGATCAGCACGGACAGCATCAGGTCCGCATCCGCCTCGATTGTTCCCGCATTGCAGATCATTTTCAGCTCGGTTTCCCGCTCACGGAATGTCCCCATAACGCTCTCTTGTGCTTGTTCAAACAATACAGAAACATCCACAGGCTTCTTCTCGATCTCCTGCTTCAGGGTAATGAGCTTCAATAGCTTCTGCGTCATGCGCTCCAGCCATCTGCATTGCCGCTCGATGTACGAAAGCGCAGTGTCCCGTTCCTCATCGCTCAGGTATGCGTTTTGTAAAGTATCTGCATTCAGAATCACCGTGGTAAGCGGAGTTTTGAATTCGTGAGTTACCCCGCCGATGAACATCCTCTGCCGCTCGGCGGTCTCGGTCAGCTCGTTGATGTGCTTCTCTACTGCAGATGCCATATCATTGAAATTCTCCGCCAAAGCTCCGACCTCATCGTTGAATACTACATTCGCCCGCTCTGCATAGTTCCCTGCGGCGATATGCTCCGCGGTTTCGCTGAGCTTTAAGAGCGGATTCATGGATCTACGCACCAGTATTACGATCATAGCAAGCCCGATAAGAATCCCCACAATGCCGATAATTGCAAACTGCCATGTCATCTTTGCAATGCTGTCGTATACAGGCGTGATATCTTCCACCACATAAACAGAATACGCATCACTTCGGACATAAGCCTCGCTGCCGATGATGAGGATCTGCCTGCCGTTCACTTCCCCCGTGTATTGCGTCTTTCCGTCCGCCTTCTGAAACTCCTCCGATTCCAAGGAAACCTGCGAATACAGCGTTTCTCCGTCCTTCATCAGCACGCAGGAGGAATCCGCAAATCGGGAAAAGCAATAATTCACCAAAGAATACTCCACAGAGGGAGAATCCTCGTCATCGATATAATAATTCACCATTTCCGAAAAAGAGGATGCAAGGTTCGCCTGCTTGTCCGCAGCTTTTTCATACGTCAGATTCAGAATATTCTCTTTTGATTGGTTCAGCAGCATTCCGCCGATGATGAGCACCGCCGCAACGAGAACCACGCTGCATATACAGGAGATCTTTTGCCAAAGTTTCATTCCTTGCGTTCCTCCAGTCTGTATCCCGTTTTGGATATTGTGCGGATCTCGTCGCTCAAACCCAGCTTTTTACGCAGGTTCGCAATGCGCACATCCACCGTCCGCACATCCCCGAAGTAATCCTCGCCCCATATTTCATTCAATATCTGTTCCCGAGAAACTGTTCTGTTCTTATTTTTGATAAGAATAGAAAGCACGTCAAACTCCAGCGGCGTCAGATCGATCTCCGTGCCGCTCTTATGCACACATCGGTTCTCCGCATCCAAAACAATATCCTCGAAACGATAGATCCGATTCAGCTTGCCCGTGCGCAGCAATACTTTCTCAATGCGCACCAGCAGCGTCGCCATATCAAAAGGTTTTACAATATAATCCTCAGCTCCGTCCCGAAGTCCTTTTACTTCGGATGCACTGTCCGTCTTTGCGGTCATGTAGATCACGGGAATGTCATACTGTTCCATATAGGAGAACAGCTCAAACCCATCCATCCCCGGGAGCATAATGTCAAGCAGCGCAAGGTCGTATGCATGGTCTTTTTCCAGCGAATCTGCGGCCTCTCTTCCGTCGTCAAACACAACGCATTCATATCCCACATATCTCAGATTCAGCGCAACCGCATTCGCGATCCCCGCATCATCTTCTACGATCAATATTCTGTTTTGCATCATAGGGAAAACCTCTCTGCATAGTTTTTCTGATTTTATTCTATCACATATCATACTGCAAAAAAGTTACCGTTTTGTTACGGTTTTCGCATAAAAACAGACCCTCTGCGTTTCCGCAAAGGATCTGTTTCTCTCAGTGTGTCTGCCGATCTTCTGTCATATCACATTTATTGGGGTTTTTCTTGGTTTGAGTATTTGCATTTTGCTTCCCTCTGCTGCCGATCGGCGCTTGTCTGGGCTCCCCGCTCAGCCATGCAGCATCGGGCTAAATTCCGTATATTTCCTTTCATCCCTCCTCAAGATATATCATCCTGCCGATGTTACGGCAGCATTACTTCATACATCAGCGAGAGCTCGCCGTCCTTGAAGCAGAATGCGAAGGGGACGCCTCCTTCATGGCTCTCAAGATACTCGTTAAAGCTTGGCGATAAATAAGTTCCACGATATCCATTATGCGGATCGATGAGCGTAATCATTTTCGATGCGATCTCCACAGTCTCTGTCCGTTCCTCAGCATTGGTGTAGAAGGGATCGTTCTTGATATCGTTGACGACTGCTTTTTCGATCTTATCGATCACGATCCCGTCCTCGTTCACACCTTTCACAAGTGCCCAATATTCTTCAGTCGTGCTCTTTTTTTGTTGTTCGAGCCATTCAAGAAGCGATCCGACCTTCTTGCCTGTTGCGAAATCCACAACCGTCCCGTCGACAGCATCGATCGCAAAGCCCATATCTCCGCTTCTGCCATCTATGAATTCATAGGAAACGATCCATATCGGTCTGAGCTGCAGGGATTCTTCACCGATCGGCAAATAGGTGAGCATAATATTATTTACATTAAACTCTGCCTTGTTCCACACCAACAAGGGTTCGATCTCTCTTTTCAAAATCCCCGTGATTTCCTTAAAAGACAAAAGCTGAGCATTTTCTGAAATGACACCTGTAATCTTCAGATGATTCCACCATTCAAATTCCTGTACACCTTTGGAGTCGGAATAAATCTGAATATACTCGGGCGCGATGTGCTTTCGCTGACCTTTTTGCGACGGATCAACAGCATTGTAGAAAACACTATCAAGTCGGATCGTAGCCATGT
>JAZRGP010000443.1:0-2509 GCA_045644225.1 Christensenellaceae bacterium
CGTAAAGTGCCTGATAAACGACCATCGGCTCGAGCGTTTCGGAATGCTTTGCGATGCCGATCACGCGGTATTCGTTTCCTTTAAAATGGCGGTATTTGCCGATTTTGATCTCCATTGAATTCTCTCCTTGTTCTCCGAGCAGAAGTTCTCTCAGTTCTGCGACATCTTTCAGAATATAGTCCGCACCGTTTTGCTCAAGTTCCTCTCTGCTGCCGTAACCGTAAAGCACCGCCGCACACTTCAGACCGAAGTCATGCGCACCCAGAACGTCATACATGCGGTCACCGACCATGATCGTGTTCTCCGCGGTGATATCGGGATAATGCTCCATGATGTATTCGATGACCTGCTGCTTTGTCGGACGGGATTCGTTGAGGTCGTTTCCGCCGATAAAATCAAAATAGCCGATCAGATCGTTCTTTCTGAGGATCTCCTCCGCATATTCCACGGGTTTGGATGTCGCGAGAATGAGCGTTCTGCCGGATGCCTTCAGCTCCGCAAGCAGCTCGCGGATCCCTTCATACGGGATATTGCCGTCAAGCCCATGAACGGAATAATGCTCGCGGTAATACCGCAGACCATCCATCGCCTGATTTTCATCCAGTCCGAAATACTGCCGAAAAGACACCGTCAGCGGCGGACCGATAAAGCACTTCAATGTGCTGAGATCATCGACCTTGATGCCGAACTTCGCAAGCGCATATGCCGCGCTCGTCGTGATGCTCTGCATGGGATCGGTGACCGTTCCGTCAAGGTCGAGCAAAATGTATTTCACATCCTTCATCAGTTGGCTTCCTCTTTCTTTGCCCTTGCGTTGTTATCAATATTTTTCCGATAAACGAAAAATCTGCAATAGAGAAACTCCAGCACAAAATTCAGGATCATCGTGATCGCAAGGACGATATATTCATTCCAGAACAGGTCTTCCGTCAGCCAGTCGCCGCCGATCGTGGAGAGCGGTGTGAAAACACAGTAGAAAAGGAACACCTTCACCATCGCTACGGGGACATTTGCCGCGGATTTAAACGTATAGGCACGGTTCAGCGTAAAATTGAACAATACCGAAAGCACAAGCGAGATCAGATATGCGGGCCAGTATCTCATTTTGAACGCTTCATTGAACAGCGTAAAAGACCCGACCTGAATGACCCCTGCTCCTACCGAAAATACAAGAAACTTCAACCATCTTACGATTTCTTTTTTCTTCATAACGATAACCTCCGTATGATAAAAAAACGGCAGCATGAAAAAATGCCGCCGTTGATCACAAAATTATTTTTCAGCCTTCTTTGCTGCGGGCTTCTTTGCCTCTGCCTTCTTTGCACCGGGGAGAATGCCCTCGATGTCGTCGTGGGGTCTCGGAATCACGTGTACACCGTAGAGATCGCCAACGCGCTTAGCTGCAGCAGCACCAGCGTCAACAGCTGCCTTAACTGCGCCGACATCACCGCGAACCATAACCGTTACGAGACCGGAACCGATCTGTTCCTTGCCGATCAGCATAACGTTCGCTGCCTTTACCATAGCATCAGCTGCTTCGATCGCGCCGATGAGACCTTTTGTTTCTACCATGCCAAGAGCCTGTTTTACCATAATATCCTCCGAAAATCGTTATCTTATTTTACTACAGTTGCTTTTAAAAGAATATCGTTTGTGATGCATGCCGCATTTGCTTCATCAGTATCGACGTGTGCTTCAAACTGTGCGGAAGCGGATACACGCGCGATAAAGCCGCTGATATCCATCGGTCTTTCACCATCGATATGCAGGGAAACATTGTCGCCGTTCTTAACGCCGTAAAGCGCTGCCTGATCGGGCGTGATATGCAGATGTCTGCGTGCGATGATAACACCTTCTGCAAGCTCAAGCGTTCCCTTGGGACCGATGATCGTAATACCGGGAGTACCCTTGAGGTCACCCGACATGCGGATAAAGGGCTTCACGCCGAGAACTCTTGCGTCGGTCATGCTGAGCTCGACCTGTGTTTCGGGACGGAGCGGTCCCAGCACGCGAACGTTTTTCAGTTCGCCCTTCTGCGTCTTGAGCGTAACGAGCTCGTTGCTCGCAAACTGCCCGGGCTGCATCAGGTCGCTCTTGAAGGTCAGCTCGGAACCTGCGCCGAAGAGCACATCCATCGCCTTGCGGTCCAGATGGATATGTCTGTTCGAAATGGTTACGGGCACAAGAAAATCTCCCGTCTTGCGGAAGTTCTCCTCCAGTATTCTGTTTCTTACAGCTGCTTTGATCTCGATGTTTTTCATAGATCCCTCGATCGTTCTTAATTCCAATGCAACAGAATGTCACATACAATTATTATAACATAACTTTTTCGGCATGCAACTGTTTTTTCGGCAGCGGAACAGACAGAAACGGAAAAAAATCCGCAAAATAGTAGTTCTATTTCACAACACTACATACCACAGAAAACACTTTCCAAGCCCGATTTTTCGGTTTATAATGATATATATCACGATTTTCGAGGTGCTTATGAAACTGATCTCATGGAATG
>JAZRGP010000444.1:0-2505 GCA_045644225.1 Christensenellaceae bacterium
TTCTCTTTTGGAATTGGGAATGATTGGCAGGGGAGTCACTCGGGTTGGTAATGAGGAAGCCGTTCAGAGCGTAACCGAGAGTTATGAGAGCTGGACGGATTTTTTACGTTCTGCCGCCCGCAATTACAAGTGTCCCTTTGATGAGCTCCTGCTCATCCATGCACAGCGCCCGGATGCAACGGCGGTGCTGACCATCGATCAATGGAACAGGCAGTTCGGCAGATGGGTCAATCGCGGCGCGACGGGGATCGCTGTCTTTGACGGGGATCACAACTCTATCAAGCATTATTTTGACATCTCGGACACTCACCTTACCGGCCGTTCGCGACGGAAAGTTCCGCTGTGGGAGATGGAGGAAAGGTATACTGCTGCGGTGAGAGAACGCTTGGAAAACACCTTTGGGGAGCTTCGGTTTACGGAGCCTTTTTCTTCGGTGCTCATCGCCGCGGCGGAAAATGCCGCGGCAGATCATGTGCAGGATTACTTTTCGGAGTTTTTGGCGGTATGTGAGGATTTTGTATTGGATGAACTCTCTGCAGAGGAGCTTGAAGAAATTTTCTTAAAGACCGTTAAACACAGCATTATGTATATGCTCTTTACAAGATGCGACGAGGATACAGAGCTGTTTATCCCCGACCACTTTGACGGACTTCCGTACTTCAATACACCAAGGACCGTAAATGCCCTCGGCACTACTGTCGGAGATATTGCAAAGACGGTGCTGAAAGAAATTGCGGTGGTCGTGCTTGCGGAAATGCGGGAAGAGCAATCCCGCACCTTTGCAAAGGCAAAGGAACCTCATTATGATGAAACCAAAGAAAGAACACAGGGAGGAACAGACCATGAACATAACATACACCATGCAGGGGGATTATCTGCTCCCGGATCTGCAGATGCCGGAACAGCCCAAAGTGACACTCGGGAGATACGCGAGGATGCGGGAACGGTACTTAAAGCAGCACCGCCGCATCCTTTACACCAACCTCCTCACGACGGGGAAACTGAAGGAACATCTGGCGGAGACGGAACAGACCGCCAACGAACGGATCGAACGGATGGTGGGACAGATGGCACAGACAGAGGGGCTGACGGAACAGATGAAAGCGGACGATCCCATGAAGTGGACGGGACTTATGAACAACTTGAGACATGTAGCAGAGGAACTGATCCTGACGGAACTCATATACATCTGATGGAAGAAGCGGAGAGTGAAATACTCCCCGCTTTTTTAATGCAGAAAAAGACGAAAGATGTCGAAAGATCGACGAAAAAGACGCAAAACGTTACATTAAGCGACATTCCATCTGCTCCGCTCCGTATTTCTCAGCAGATCATCGACGAAGTATTGGCGGATGGCGGCACGAAAGACAACAGCACACTTCGCATCTGTTCCTTTTTCAGACAGGACAGAGGTGTGGAAGAAAATGCAGAGTTCCTAAAAGACGAATACGGTATAGACGGCAAAGGATTCATCATAGACGATCAGCGGATCGCCATGTGGTTTGATGATTCCGGTATCCGCATTGCCGCAGGAAACACTGCCATAGATACCAACGATGCTACGCATCTCTCTTGGGAGCAGGCGGCGCGGCGGATTCGCGAGCTTTTAGATATGGGCAGATACCTCCCGCAAAAGGAACTGGATCAGGCAGAAAGTTATGAGCTGCAAATGATCGCAGAGAAACTGTGGTATCTGGATCGGGACTGCAGGGATGGATACAGCATCTTGGAAAAACAAAGCCGCAGAGGATTTCCCGAAGAAACAGCATACCTTGCAGGGTTATTGACCAACCGAGAACAGGTGGAAAAGATTCGGGACCGCATGAAGCAGTTCATCGTAGATTATGCGGAAGATGAGAGTATTCTCCGCTTCCGCTATCATCGTCCATTTGAACTGTATGAGTATCTGGATGGGATGCTTGGGGAACGACTGAACTTTACTTCAGATGTGGAATCCCGCTTGGCTCCGCAGCTCGTCATTACGCAGGATGTTATAGACAAAGCACTTACAGGCGGATCGAATATCTCGGGGAGCAAGATGCGCATCTACTCATATTTCTTAAACAATGCTTCTGCAAAAGACAGAGAAGCTTTTTTAAGAAAAGAATACGGCATTGGCGGAAGCAGCTATTTCAGTTTCCATGAAGGACATGACGGGAAAGGATTGTCCATCTCCATCGGGAGCATCGTTCAGCCGTATGACAAGGTTCTCTTAAAATGGCCCGCTGTTGTAAAGCGCATCGATGAGCTCATAACCGCGGGCAGATATATGAACCGTAAGGAGCTGGAATACATCCCCGAGTATGAAAAACAGGAGCTCGCAAGAGAAATTCACTTGTTCTTCGGAGATAAGAAAGACTGCGTCAAGCCATACAGCATAGACGACAAAACCATCAGTATTACAGATTCTTTGAAAGCGCAGCTCAATGATCCAGGGCGCGTAAAAGAGATCCTTGAAATGATGCTGCTTATTTTGGATGGAATGACTGCGGAAGATGAACGCTA
>JAZRGP010000445.1:0-2110 GCA_045644225.1 Christensenellaceae bacterium
CTCGGAATCTTTCATAAGACAACATGATCGTTCCAGTGCCGATCGTTATGCAGAATCCAGCGGTTTTTATCATGACGGAAAAATTGTGTTAACTGACAAGGTGAAACTTGTCGAATTTAATTTAGATACCCGTATAGCTACAGAACATTCTTATGTTGACTATGAATTCCCGAAAGTATCTTTTAATGCAGAGATCCGTGATAATCAAGCGATTACATTCAACAAGGAGAATGAGACAAAAGCATTTGACCTTGAAACAGGGCTCCAAACAAGCAAGGCATTCGCAGAAGTGGCAGAATTGCAAGATAAAAAAACTTGGGATAAAAAATCGTATCTTTCTAAAATATTTGATCAAGTCCAGATAAACGAGGATCAAGCATTTATCTTGTGCAGGGTTTTGAACAAACTCGGTGAAACGCACGCAGTTGTTTTTCAGTATGACTTTGAAAGCAATAGCTGCAAATATGCGTTTCAATGCTTTACGAATGATGTTATAAGCAATAACGTATACGTAGTCCCTCAACTGGCTGATTGATAAAGCGATGCGCTCAAGAAGTTCAAGATCGCTAAGGAACAGAGCTCTTCCGCAGGCGTTCGCCGCATCAAGGCTGTTCTCGTAGAAGAATGATCACATTCATAAAAATAAGGCTGAGAGAGATTCTCAGCCTTTTCTTTTTTTACTTGATTTTTTCGATCATTTCCGAGATGGGGATGCCATGCGGGCAGACCGCATCGCAGGCGCCGCAGCCGATGCAGAGCTCCGCGCCCATGGACTTCACGATCAGCTCGCGGGAAAGCTCGTCGCGCGGGTCGAAGATGTGCCGTGCCTCCAGCATCAGTGCCGCAGGACCCCAGAAAGCATGCGGCTGAGCCGCAAATACGGGGCATTCCGATACGCAGCAGTAGCATTCGATGCATCGGGAGACCTTCTTGAAGAGGGCATTCTGCTCCATGTTTACGGGTTCTGCGGTTTCCTGCGCCTGCCAGTCTTCCCTGCGCTCCAGAAACAGCCGCAGGCTCTTCCGCCGATCTTCATAATCATCACGCACGACCGCAAGGTCTTTTTTTACGGGGAAATTCTTGAGCGGCTCGAAGGTCATCTCCGCACGGGCAGGCTCTCTGCAGAGCAGGCAGGAGCGTCCGTTTACCACCGCGCCGCAAATGCCGCAGTGGAGATTTTTGCAGCACTGCTCAAAATACAGCGAAGCATCTTCCGCAAAGATGCGGTTCAGTACGTCGAGCGCCGTTTCGCCTTCGCTGAAGGTATATTCGTAGTCCTGCCAATACGGCGCAGCATCCGCCGCAGGATCAAATCTCAGGATATGTGCTTTTCCGTTCATGATTCCCTCCAGACTGCCGTTCTTCCGTCGGTATATACGTTTCCGTTTTCCGTGATATCGGGTGCATCCGCGCGGTAATGCGCTCCGCGGGAGACTTTTCTCTGCGATGCGGAGAGGATGACCGCACGCGCCGTGAGGAGAAGATTGCGGTTCTCCGCGGCAATGCGGTATTCCGTATTCAGCCTTGCGGAAGTGTTTTTCACGGTGATAGGCTCTGCCGCAAGTGCGTCAAGCTCCTTTAATGCTCGCTCGAGCGATCCTGCGCTGCGGATGACGCCTGCGTTCTCCCACATGATCTGCTGCAGGCGCTTTCTCTGCTCCATGGGAGAGATGCCCGATTCTGCAAAGTTCAGCTGATGATCGGGCATCTTTGCGGGGATGCGCTCTGCCGATGCGGCATATTCCCGCGCGGCTTTGCCTGCGGCAAGACCCGATGTCAGAACCTCCGCGAGGGCATTCTGGCTGAGGCGGTTTCCTCCGTGGGTACCGCCCGAGCATTCTCCCGCGGCAAAGAGCCCTGCGACGGACGTGCTGCGGTCGGGCTTGACCGCGATGCCGCCCATGAAGAAGTGGCTCGTCGGCGCGATCTCAAAGCGGTCCTTCTCGGGGTCGATGCCGCAGCTGCGGTACATCGCATACAGCCCTGGAGCGGGGTTTTTGATAAAGCCGGGTTCATTGTGTGTCAGGCTGCAGTATACCCCGCCCAGCGGAGATCCGTTGCCCTTCAGCACCTCGGTCACGATCGCCCGCGAGACGAGATCTCTCGTAGA
>JAZRGP010000446.1:0-4435 GCA_045644225.1 Christensenellaceae bacterium
GCCCATGCTGTTCTTATGCGGCTGCAGGACATCGATGCTCTGGAGGTGATTAACAATGAATAAAGAAAGACTGTATTTTGCTTACGGCAGCAACATCAATCTGGTGCAGATGGCAAATCGATGCCCCGATGCGACCGCACTTATGCCGGTAGTACTGCCCGGATATGAGCTTGTGTATCGTGCCGGCGGTGTTGCAACCGTAATTCCGAGAGAGGGTTCTGAGGTTCATGGTCTTCTGTGGTCCATTACTCCTGAATGTGAAAAGAGTCTTGACAGATACGAAGGTTATCCGAGTTTTTACCATAAAACCGATGTAACTGTAACAGATCCGAAAACAGGAAAGAATTATGTGGTAATGATGTACGAGATGGACCAAAGATACAAAGGTCCATCGATGCCGTCAGCTCCATATTTCGAATGTATTATGCAGGGATATATTGAAAACAGGATGGATATCAGTCCTTTGATTCATTCTCTTCAAAACATTGGTTATGAAATGAAAGCAGAATGTAAAAGAAAGTTCCGAACTGTGTATCGTACATACAAGCCGCAGGAAAAGAACAAACCGAAGAATCGGGGGTATGACCGATGAACGACAGAGTGAATATCTTTGCCTATGGCTCAGATATATGCATCGAACACGCTGTAAAGTTCTACCCGGAAATGGATCCTGTCTGTCCTGCGGTACTGAAGGATTATGAGCTGGCTTTCTGGGATAACGGCAATGCTGCCATGCTTCATAAGGATGGCGCTGTGCTTCAGGGGTTCGTATGGTCTGTTCCCAAGGACCTGATGGAGATCGTGGACAACAGAAAGCACTATCCCAGCCTGAAAAAGAAAAAGACCGTAACGGTCAACAACTACAATACAGGCAAAGAGCTTACGGCAACAGTATACTATGCTGATGAGCGTTATCTCTCTCCGTTCCCGCCCATTGCTGAATACTTCGGCAGAATGGTCGAAGGGTATTGGTGGCATCGCATGGAAACAAAACCGCTGTTCGAAGCACTCGCAAATGTCAACCGCGATCTTGTTATGATACACAGCGGTCAGCTTCGCAGACCTGCGCCGCCGACAAAGGCGAAGCCCAAAAGCAAGGAACGATGATGTACAATTTTGCGTCATCGTGTATCATCTTGCGTCGCTGTGCACAATTTTGCGTCGCCCGTGTATCATCTTGCGTCGCCGTGCACAATTTTGCGTCGCAAAAATGAAAAAGGAAGATCGGCAGTGATCTTCCTTTTCGTTCATTCAATTTTGGTCATGCCCTCCATCATGAACTGGACTGCGAATATAAAGCCTTTGCGGAAACAGTCGAAGCCTTTTTCGTAGGTGAAATCCAGTTCTTTGCCGTAGACCGTCGCATACTCGGCTGCAAGATCACCGGTCAGCTTTTTTTCGAACTCTTCTCGCAGCCTGTAGTATTCAGCGTCTATCGCCTTAAGCTCCGGTGTATCCAATTCGTTCATTTCTGCGGGGTAGATTTGCCCGTCAAATAGTTTGCGCAAGATGTCTGCCATAAAACGGCTCCTTTCCAGATGTGTTGTGGTATTCATCACTCTTCTTGGCGTGAATTGCAAGTAGTTTTTTCTGTTCCCAAAACTGTCTGCGAAAGCAGGGTTCCATTCCGGCGAATGGCAGATATACTGTGTTTCTTGAAAGGAAGGTGAACCATTATGAAAAAAACAATCCTAATCACCCTCTGCATCCTGACTGTTGTGTTCGGGATCGTCGGGTGCAGCACAGCAGAACCTAAACAGCCTGCAATACAGGAAGCAGTAACAGAAGCTCCTCCCGATGTGGAGGAAACTTCTGAAGAACCCGAAAACACTCCGCTCCCAAAGGAAGAACCCGCGGAGCCTGTGCAATCAACAGATCAGGCGGAAGAACCCAAAAAGTCGGTTGAAAAGGAACAGGAGAAAACAGAACCACAGGTAAAACCGGAAAGCAACCCGAAACCTCAGAAACCGGAAAGTGCGGATCCCACTCCGCCGAAGAAGCAGGAGGAAGAAACACCCGTTCAGACTGCGCAGCCAGCACCGGAAACAACACCTGTTCCCGAAGTTACTACGGAGCCGGAGCCAGCACCCGAACCAACCCCGGAGCTGACGCCCAAGCCTACACCCGAACCGGAACCGCAGATGGAAGTCATGGGAAGCGGCTTCAATAAATCTGTGCTTGCAGGGGTAAATGAAGTACGCGCACAGAATGGAAATGCTCCACTGAAGCTTGACAGCGGACTCTGTGCCAAGGCACTTGCTCACGCAAAAGAAATGGCAGAGCGAGGCGAAACCTTCCACTCCTGCGGCGGGGCGGAGAGTGTTACGGGATCGACCGCAGGCGGAAAAAGCATCGGCATAAGAAGTGCAGGACACGCAACAGGCCTTGCCCTCGATGCGGATCGTTCCCGACTCGGTGTGGGCAGCGTAAAGATCGGAGGCAAGCAGTATACCTGCGTATTTGCACCGAGAGATTAAAAGACATAATCAGCTTAAAAGCGTCGGATCATCCGGCGCTTTTCTTTATTTCAACCAAGGAGGTAAAAATGAAAAAGAAACATTTTTTCCGCAGGATACCTGCACTTTTGTTGTGTATCCTCATGATCGTTTCCATGCTGCCCATTTCCGCTCTGGCAGCATCGGAAGTCACCATTGATTCGGCAAACAATTCCGGATTCGACTATTATGAATATCTGAGCGGCAACGGCACCTGGGAAGATCTCAATACTCCTAAACACGTTGTCAATGAAACGGGAGATGTGGCGTATTGCATTCAGCATAAGCTCGGAAATCCGCACAATCTCTCATACAGCGAAATGAACCCGCTTGACAGCTATTCCAGTCGTACTGTGCTGGGTGTGCAGATCATCCTGGAAAACGGATACCCCTGCAGCAAGGGCGGATTTACGGCAACGGAAGCTCAGTATGCGACCGCAAATGCAATTCGCTTCTGGCTTTCCGAAGAAGGTGCGGATAGTCAGTATAACTTCACCAACAGAGACAAACGCCCCAACGCCATTCGTACAAAAGACGGCTACGAGGATCTGCTGGCTTGGTCGGATGAACTGCTGCAGATGGCGAGGGATCAGAAACTCATCACCCACAGCATCAGCTTCTCTCCTTCTTCTATGGAGCTCACAACCTCCGGAGAATATTTCGTCGGCACGACAAAGGTGACGCTGAAAAACTGTTCGGGCGGCTACACTCTGGATAAGAGCAACCTCCCCTCGGGTACGGTTGTCAGCGGCTTTACAGGAAAAACAGGAGATACCCTTACGATCAAAGTACCCGTGAAGTTCGGAAACCAGAGCATTCGTCTGGATGCAACGGGTTATGACAACAGAAACACTGCGAATGTGTTTTGGTATGCACCGAGCAATTCCAGCTACCAGAAACTCGTAGCCTATGCAGATGACGGTTTCCAGCCCTCTGCAGACGGTGTTCTCAGAATGACAACTCCCGCAAACGGCAAGATCCAGATCACAAAAACAGATTCTGAGACAGGTGCGAAGCTTGCGAGTGCGGTGTTCGGTGTTTACAGCGATTCTGCCTGTTCAGACCTTGTAACAAAGATCACTGCAGGCAGTAACGGCATCGGCACATCGGGCGATCTTACTGCAGGCACATATTATGTGAAAGAGATCACTGCGCCTTCAGGTTATGTTGTGAACTCCAAGGTATATACGGCAAAGGTGACCGCCGCAGCAACCTATTCCGTAACGATCCCCAACACACCGCAGAAAGGCAAAATCTCCATTACAAAAACAAATGCAGACACCTCGCTCGGTATATATTCTCTCTCCGGTGCTGTTTTTGACATTCTGTCCGGCAGTACAGTCGTTGACACCGTTACAACAGATAAAGACGGCAAGGCAACCAGTAAGACACTTCCTCTCGGAACATATACCGTAAGAGAGCGCACCGCTCCCAATGGTTTCGTTGCTGCAGCAGATAAGACCGTTACCCTGTCCGCAGGAAAACAGACCGTATCTGTTGTATATGGAAATGTAACTGTTCCGAACACTCCGCAGGTGGGCAAAATTAGCCTGACGAAGAAAGATGCGGATACAGGCACAGTGCTCAAAGGTGCTGTGTTCGAGGTATATAAGGGGTCAACTCTTGTAGATACGATCACAACAGGCTCAGACGGCAAAGCGACCACAAAGGCGCTTCCCCTTGGAACATACACCGTAAAAGAAAAAACAGCGCCTGCAAACTATGTCCTTTCGGATGAAACACACACCGTCACATTAAGCTACGGTGGACAGACAAAAGAAGTTGTGTATTCCACCATGACCGCAACCAATGAAGTGCAGATGGGTAAGATCCGCATTACAAAAGCAAATGCAGATACGAGTCTCGGCACATATTCTCTGTCGGGTGCTGTGTTCAACATCAAAGATGCAGACGGAAAAATCGTCGATACCGTAACAACA